>NZ_CP117523.1:1553568-1864281 GCF_036812735.1 Terrisporobacter glycolicus ATCC 14880 = DSM 1288
AGTACCACCAGGACATACAGTATACATTGATAAAGATAAATTTAAGGTAGAAAGGTATTGGGATATAAATTTTAAAAGTAAGAGTGATTCTTATGATAAAAATATAGATAAATATATTAGTGAAACGGAAAATGTAGTAAAAGATTCTATTAAAGTGCATAAAAACAGTGAAGTACCTGTAGGTACTTTTCTTTCAGGAGGGATAGATTCTAGCTATATAACAGCTTTATTAAAACCAGAAAAAACTTTTTCTGTGGGATTTAATGAAGAAGGATTTAGCGAAAATGACTTAGCAAAAGATTTAAGTGATATATTAAAAATAGAAAATCATAGAAGAAAAATAAGTGGGGCAGACTGTTTTGATAACTTAAGTGACGTAGTTTACCATTTAGACGAACCACAGTCCAATCCTTCAACTTTACCATTATATTTTTTAGCAGAACTTGCAAGTGAACATGTAACAGTAGTTCTATCAGGGGAAGGTGCAGACGAAATATTTGCAGGATATGAGTGGTATGAAGAAGACTCTCGAACAAAAATATATAGAAAATTACCTAAGAATTTAAGATTAATGAATGCTAAGATAGTAGAAAAATTACCAAATTTCAAAGGAAGAACGACTATAATAAGAAACTGTGGAAAACCAGAAAATTATTTTATAGGGCAAGCGCAAATATTTGAAGACAGAGAAGCAAATAAAATACTTCGTGACAATTACAAAAGTGATATAACAACAAAAAAAATAACATTGCCACTTTACAATAATGTGCTAAACAAAGATGAATTAACGAAGAAGCAATATCTAGATTTGAAATTATGGTTATCAGGAGATATATTATTAAAAGCAGACAAAATTAGTATGGCACACTCTTTGGAGTTAAGAGTACCTTTTTTAGATAAAGAGGTTATGTCCATGGCCCAAAACATTCCGGTAGACTATAGAATATATAATGGAGAAAGTAAACATATTTTAAGAGAAGCATCTAAAAGAGTATTACCAAAAGATTGGTCAAAAAGAAAAAAGAAAGGTTTCCCTGTGCCAATAAGAATATGGTTAAAGGATGAATATTACTACAATAAAGTTAAAAGTAAGTTTGACAGTAGATATTCTAAAAAAATATTTAATAATAAAGAAATATTAAAACTTCTAGAAGATCATTACTGTGGAAAAAGAAATAATGCTAGAAAAATTTGGACTATATATGTATTTTTAGTTTGGTATGAAAGATTTTTTATTTTGGAAAATAAAAATGAAAGTATAAGAAAAAGACATTTACAAATGAATTCTAATTTTAGATATAATACAAAATTTTCACAAGAATACAAAGCTATATTTTAACTATTAAGTAGTTATGAGTTAGATTGATGAAATAGTAAGGAGGTTTTTATGAAATTTAAGAAATCAATTATATCAGCTATTTGTATATTATCAATTATATCTATATCCATATTTCCTTCATATGCAACAAAATTAAAAGCATTAAAATATAATCATAATAAAGGTACATATTTATATTTGATAAATTTAGTTTTTAACCATAAAATAAAATTTGTAGATGGAAAGAAAAAATTTGTCCGTCATTGTGATAGAAGATTTTTTCCAAAAAAATTAAGTTTATATCTACCTTTTTATTTTGCTGAATATAGAAATAAAATAAGCAAGTGATACGGTTTTTGTAAAAAAAATTAAATACACATAAGTTTATAGAAAAAAGTTACATGGATGACAGAGAGCTATAAAATGTAAGAAATATTTTGATTTTGATTTGTGAAAAGTTATCAATTTAGATTTATTTTAATGGCTATGATTATAAAATCATAGCCATTTTTTATAAAGATTCATGGTAGGCATTTAGTAGTTTTTTATTTGTCCATAAAAATGTATAATAAGGTAGTATATAAAACAACAAGGAAAGTGTGAGTGTTTATGTCGATGCATTTTATGCTGGGAAATAGTATAGAAGAAGCTATGTACAAAGAGTGTTTACTTACAATAGATGATGAAGTTGATTATTTTATTGGTGAAATTAAGGAATACTTAGATGTTATATCTAAAGGAAGTGCAGATGTTCTATTTAGTATATATGCTTATGGGGAAGAGCTACTTTCAAAGGAGCAAGTTGAAAAGTTATTGATGCTAGGTAAAAATATGTTAGATGAAGAACTTATAGAACATCTTAAATACTTGAGATTATTCAAACGACACAATGTAGATGAAAAAGAATATATTAGTTTTGCTAATGATCTAATAAATGTATGTACTCAAGCAATTAAAGAAAATAAAACAATAATCAGCATAGGAGATTAAACAATATAAAAAATGAATTTAAATTTAGGTGAGAATAAAATAATAAGAAAACTTAAATATTTAATTTTAAATATACAAAAATTAAAACACGACTACATATTAAAAAAATATAAAAAAGAAAATCAAAATGTAATATATGTAAGCATAGATTCTTTAGATTACTGGTGGGGGAATTTATGAATTAACAGAAAAAACAGATTGGGAAGATATTAACTAAAAGGATTTTGTAAAAAAATATGTTGTTTCCTGAAGAATAATTCCATAATGTATCATTATTATTACGATAATATAAATGAACATGATTTTTATGAAGTGCCTTTTGAAGCTGAAAGAAATGAAACAAATGTAAAACCACGTTCTATAGAAATATGGCATCCAAGTAAAAACATAGATAAGAGTGTATTAGATGACTGCGTAAAAACTTTTTTAAAAAAATTAATGCACATTAATGTTGATACAGTTGGGTACAAATATGAAATTTCCTATGAAAGTGCTATTAAAGAATATATTGTAAATATTGAATCTATGGATCAATGTGATGGAATATCTTTTTTAGATGACTTGATAAAAGACTTAGAAAAAGAATTGAAAGTACTAAAAGAAAAGATATTAGAAATTCTAAATATTAAAAAATTACACCCTTACAAATAAAAGATACGAAACTGTAAGGTTATAGAACAGTGTTTTACGATATAATCATATCAAAGAGAGGGGAGATAATATGTGGAAAAGTAGCCAGTTAAAAGAAAGAGCAAAAATCACTTTTAAAAGGTGTTACTGGAAAGCAGTATTAGTAAGTTTTATAGCATTTGTTTTAGCAGGAGGTATGGGACAGGTAGCCAATAGTGCTAACGAAATAAGGGAGGATTACAACAGCGCATACAATGAAAACTACACAGAAGAATACGAAGATGCATCTGTAGATATAAAAGGAGGAGCTACAAGTATATTTGAAAATATATTTGCAGATGGTTTAGTCCTACTTTTTGTAAACATATTTATAGTAGCTATTATTTTAAGTTTGCTTATTAAATTACTAGTAGCCTATCCTATAACTGTAGGTAAAAATAATTATTTTATGGGAATTAGGCATAAAGAAAAGCCTGTAAAAAGTATATTATTTCTTTATAAAAGTGGAAAACTTAAAAGTTCAATATTCACCATGTTTATGATGGATTTATTCATATATTTGTGGTCACTATTATTTTTAATACCAGGAATAGTAAAATCTTACGAATATAAAATGATACCTTATATATTAAGTGAAAATCCTAATATAAGCAGAAAAAGAGCTTTTGAAATAAGTAAAAATATGATGTATGGTAATAAAGGTGGAGCTCTTTTACTGGATATATCTTTTATAGGTTGGTATTTATTATCAGCATTAACTTTAGGATTACTTTCTATATTTTATGTAAATCCATATGTGGAAAGCACATATGCAGAGCTATATGCTTTTCTTAGAGAAGAGGCTCTAGAGAAGGGGTATGCAGAAGAAAATGAATTAATTGGATTTTAGTGGGAAGAATAGCAGACACATATTAGGAGGAAAAATATGCCGTTTACATTTGCCCATCCGTCCATTATACTACCATTGAAAAGCAAATATTTTAATTTCAGTGGTTTAATATTCGGATCCATGGCTCCAGATATAATATACTTTGTATTATTTAGTCCAAGTAGTAATTTAGGCCATACGTTTTGGGGATTTTTATTATTTAACTTACCCATGTGTTTTTTATTGAATTACTTATTTTATAAATATATACAAGAGTTATTTATTTGTACATTACCTAATTTTATATCAAACAAATATATGTACTTGATTAAAAATAAAAATATATTATCAAATAAAAGAGATATTTTTATTTTTGTTTATTCATGCTTAATAGGAATGATTACTCATGTATTATGGGATGATTTCACACATAACACAGGTTTTTTTGTACAAAACATTGGTTTTTTGAGAAGTAGTATTACTGTATCACATTTTAATATTTCAATTTATAAAATACTTCAGCATGGCAGTACGTTAGTTGGATTTTTTATTATATTTGTTTATATTTATAAAAACAGAGACACAATGAATAAAAAATATTACTTAGTAATAAATAAAAAGAAAATTTGTTTAAGTATAATATTTATTACATCTATACTTACAATATCGTTTACTACTTTCTTCTTGAAAACAAGGGGATTTGTTGGTATTGGTAGGATAATAGTTACATTTATAAATAGCCTATTTATATCCTATTTGGTTGTAGGTTTTGTATATAATAATAAGTTGTTTATCAAATAATATATATAAAAATATAGGGTGAATTAACCCTATATTTTATTTTTTGTTTTATTTATTTAATGATAAATTTATCAGATTAGTTAGATAACTTTACATTATTTTCAAAATAGATATAATATATATATCTATATTAAGGGGAGACAGAAAGATGACAAAAGAGAATGAAAAAGACGAATATGTTTATGAAGTAAAAGGCAGAGGGATTATAATCAAAGAATACATTGGTAAAGAACAAATAATTAACATACCAGAAACAATTGAAAATAAGCCAGTAACAAGAATTGCTAGTGAAGCTTTTGAAGGAAGAAATCTCTTAGAAGTATATATGCCAGACACTATTAAGGAAGTAGGTAAATTTGCCTTTGCATCAAATATGTGTATGAAAGAAATAAAGTTATCAGCAAATTTAAAGGCAATACCAGAAGGAATGTTTGCTTTTTGTGGGAAGCTTAAAGAGCTGAATGTGCCATCATCAGTAAAATCTATGGGAAAAAATTCACTTGACTCTGTGAAACTGAGAAAATTAACAATTCCAAACTCAGTTGAAAAGATTAGCAATAAGATTTTTGGTAAAAACATAGAAGGAAGTAAATTTACTACTTTTGTAGTTGAAAAAAGTAGTTTTGCTGAGGACTTCTTATCTTCTAAGGGTTTAAAAATAGAATATAAAGAAGAAATATAATTATTAAAAACTTGTTATAATAATTTGTAATAGATTAACATAAACATACATAGAGCACCCATTAATATGGGTGCTGTTTTAATATTAAAAAAGTGATTTTTAATTATGATAAATAAAATTATATTACTTGACTACTACCACAAAATGGAATACAATCATCTTGAATACATAGGAATTCTAGGTATTTAAAATTTAGATTTATCAATAAGTTAATAATTATATTAGACTACACAAGGAGGAGTTATAATGAGTAATGATGTTAAAATTATAAAAAAAGAAATAAGAAATTTTCTACTAATCAATTTTGGGATTATAGCCTTTATATCAATATTTTTATTTATTTCTTCATCAAAAACAAATGCTGAAGATTTAGCTGCTAACTTTGCTGTATTATTTATGTATATTCCAGCATTTTCAACTATTATAGTTTTAAAGAAAATTTCAAAATATGAGTTTAAACCTGAGATAGACAAATTTTTTAAGGTTTTTGCAATAGCTACAATTTTGAGGATAATTACTACAATAGGTGAATCATTTTTACCAAGTAGTGGGTGGTTATCATCAATTATAGATACTATTGTATCTGTATATCTTTTATATTTAGTATTAGTAAATAGTTATGAAATGAAAGATATAAATTTATGTTTTGGTAAAAATTCTAAAAAAGTTGCAACCGTTATATTAATATTTATAGTAATTATTTTAGCTAGTAACATACCAGAATTTATAAATGGGCAAGTGAACTCAGATAAACTTATGGAAAATATAGTAATGGCCATTATGAGTTTAATTGCTAATTTTTTAATCGGGTTTAATTTATTCTTTGGAGAAGAGTTTGGATGGAGATACTTCTTACAGCCTAGATTACAAAAGCTTTATGGTAAAAGAATAGGTGTAATAATTCTAGGTTTTATATGGGGGATTTGGCATGCTCCACTTTGCTTCACTCTTTACAGTCCCAAAACACCTTTATATTGTGTAGCTGGTCATGCACTCACTTGCATATTCTTAGGTATTTATTTAGGGTACGCTTATATGAAAACGGAAAATATATGGGCTCCAATGTTGTTACACATGGTAAACAATGTTATTGGGATCATATTTGGAGGAGGATATACGGCAGTATACACATGGGAAATTCTTTTATATAGTATTTTAACTTATGCAATATTATTTACACCATTCTTACTCACTAAAGAGTATAAATCAAATAAAGAAAATGAAGTTTTATACTAGAACAATAAAAATGTCCAAGGCTGTATCAATGATGATATGGTCTTGGACATTTTTATTTATTGTATTAGATTCGTTTTCGTGATATAAAATTTTAAAAAATAATGTTAATTTAATTTAACGGTTAAATAATTAACTTTTATTGTTTATGGACACGAGAGTTAATATTATTTAGGCAAGAGAATAATTATTTATAAAAAATGTATTTGTAATGGAAGACACTAGAAGAAAGAATTGGAGGTAATACCGTGAAAAGGAATGAAGTTGGATATGTGGTAGAGCAAAATGATGATATCACTAAAATTAAGCTTGGAAGGCATAGTGAATGTAAAAACTGTGGGGCTTGTCCGGGAAACAATAATTTAATCGTATCTGTAAACAATACCATAGGAGCAAAAGTTGGAGATAAGGTATGTGTTCAAATTCAACAGGATAATATAGTTCCGTCGGTTTATATAGTTTATATTCAGCCGCTATTACTAGTATTTATGGGATCTATAATTGGATATTTAGTTTCTGTATACACACATAAATCAGCCACAGTGTTAAAAGTAGTATTTGGAGCTATCTTCTTTATCATATCAATAATATTTATTAAAGTAGCAGATAAAAAAGCAGGTAAGAGAAATAACTTACCTACTATAATTAAAATTATTTCTTAAAATAGATCAACTGTAATAATTTCTTATAAAGGGGAGGTAGAAAATGTTTAAAAATTTTTATGGAGGAATTCATCCCAAAGATAATAAACAACTTTCAAGTAAAGTTCCTATAGAGATAGCTCCTATTCCAAAAAAAGTGGTAATACCTATTAGACAACATATTGGAGCAGAAGCAGTCCCTGTAGTTGAAAAAGGGGATATAGTAAAAAAAGGACAGTTAATAGCGAAACAACAAGGATTTGTATCGAGTAATATTCATTCATCCATATGTGGAGAAGTGGTTGATATTTGTCTTTATAACAATGGCACTATCGGAAAGTGCTTATCCGTAATTATAGAAAGTAATGGAGAAGATGAATGGGCAGAAGATACTTTGGTTTATAGAGACTATGAAAAATTATATGTAAGTGAATTAAAACAAATAATTCAAGATTTGGGAGTAGTAGGAATGGGAGGAGCAACTTTTCCAACTCATGTTAAATTATCACCAAATAAAAAAGTGGATACTCTTATTTTAAATGGAGCAGAGTGCGAGCCATATTTAAATGCAGATAACAGAATACTTGTGGAATATACAGAAAAAGTAATTAAAGGAACTAAAATAGTTATGAAAATCTTAGGTGTTACTAAGGTATACATTGGTGTGGAAGACAACAAGAAGGAAGCTATTGAAAAATTAAAAGAAGAGTTATTAAGAATAAATGAAGGAAAAACAGATATAGAAATTGTGCAACTTCCTACTAAATATCCTCAAGGAGCAGAAAAAATGCTAATAAAATCTATTACAGGAAGAGAAGTTCCATCAGGAGGACTGCCTACAGATGTTTCTGTAGTAGTAGAAAATGTGGGAACTATTGTTGCAATTTACGACGCAGTTTGCAGTGGAAAACCAGTAATAGAAAGAGTAGTTACAGTAAGTGGAGAAGGAGTAGCACATCCTAAGAATTTACTTCTAAAAATAGGAACAACTTTTGAAGATGCTATTTCCTATTGTGGAGGAGTAAAGGAAGAATATAAAAAAGTAATAATGGGTGGGCCAATGATGGGATTTGCAGAGTATACATTAGACATTCCCGTAGTAAAAGGTACTTCAGGCATATTGTTACTAACAGAAAAAGAAACAAATATTCAAAAACAATATCCTTGCATAAAATGTGGTAGATGTGTTCAAGCATGTCCTATAGGCTTATTACCGTGCACCTTGGCAAATCTTAGTGATAAAGATGCATATTTGTTAGCAAAGGAAGAATACAACTTGTTAGATTGTATAGAGTGTGGAAGTTGTGCTTATTCATGTCCAGCTAAGAGAAAAATAGTTCAAAGCATAAGATATGCTAAAAGACAGTGTCACGCGCAAGGTAATAAAAAATAAGAAAAGGAGGTGCAACTATGAATACAGTATCATCATCACCCCATATAAGTTGTGATGAATCAGTTCCGAAGATAATGTGGAATGTAGTATTTGCCTTAGTTCCAGCAGCACTATTTGGTGTGATTTATTTTAAAACTAATGCTTTAATAATAGTTATAGTAAGTATTTTAAGTGCTGTCTTAGCCGAATATTTAGTACAAAAATTTAGAAAACAATTTATATCTATTTCTGACGGAAGTGCAGTATTAACCGGTTTATTATTAGCAATGTGTATGCCACCTACAATTCCGGCATATATGGTTGGAATCGGAGCAGCCATCGCTATAGTTATAGGGAAACATTCCATGGGAGGTCTTGGTCAAAATATATTTAACCCAGCTCATATTGGTAGAGCAGCTTTGATGGTATCTTGGCCAGTAGCTATGACTACTTGGTCACAAGTTACAACAAGTGTAGATGCAGTAACTTCAGCTACGCCTCTTAATATAGCAAAAATGCAAGGTTATGATGTTTTAATACAAACTTATGGTGGCAATTTGGAACTTTATAAAGCATTGTTTTTTGGAACAAGAAATGGATGTATAGGAGAAACATGTACGATTTTACTTCTTCTAGGAGGAGCATATTTAATTTATAAAAAATATGTAAACTGGCAAATTCCAGTAGTAATGATAGGCACAGTGGGAATTTTCACTTGGATATTTGGAGCAAATGGATTTTTTACTGGTGATCCAGCATTTCATATGATGGCTGGTGGATTGGTAATAGGTGCATTTTTCATGGCAACAGACATGGTTACCATTCCTATAACGAAAAAAGGACAGTTAATATTTGCTTTTGGAGCAGGATTGATTACGGCAATAATAAGATTACAAGGCGGATATCCAGAAGGCGTTTGTTACTCAATATTATTAATGAATGCACTTACACCATTGATAGATAGGCTAGTGAAACCAAAGATATTTGGTCATAAGGGGGTTTCACAAGATGTCTAAAAAAGAAGATAATAAAGGAACCATATTCAAAATTACTTTAAATTTAACCGTAGCATGTTTTGCTTGCAGCTTGATAATAGCTTTAGTTTATTTTGTTACAGCTCCAGTTGCAGCTAAAAATGCAGAAATTCTAAAAAATGAATCTATGAAAGCTTTGATTAAAGAAGCGAATGATTTCAAAACTATAAAAGGCAAAAGTGAATTTTATGAAGCATTAAAAGATAATAAAACTATTGGTTATATAACTCAAAGTGAGACTAAAGGATATGGTGGAACAATTAAATTGTTAGTAGCCGTTGATACAAAGGGTCAAGTAATTGGATACAATGTGTTAAGCCATAATGAGACACCAGGTCTAGGAGACAAAACAACTAAATCTCCATTTAAAGACCAATTTAAAGGTAAAAATATAGACCACTTAGTTGTTACTAAAGATCATTCTGATAAAGATGATGTTCAAGCTATAACAGGTGCCACAATTTCATCAAGAGCAGTTACAAAGGGTATACATGAAGCTGTCCAACAGGTAAATGAATATATAGGAGGTAAGTAATATGACAAGTAAAGAGCTGTGGAAGGTTTTCTCAAAAGGCATATATAACGAAAATCCTATATTCAGATTAGCACTTAGTTTATGTCCAGCTTTAGCCGTTACGTCCAGTGCAATAAATGCCCTTACTATGGGCTTATGTGTGTTATTTGTTATAACAGCAAATAACACAGTAGTATCTTTAACAAGAAAATTTGTAAATAGTAAAGTACGTGTCCCTGTATATATAACCTTTATTGCAACTATTGTTACGGTTGTTCAGCTTGTTTTACAAGCCTATGCTCCAAAACTATATAGTGACCTAGGCATATATTTATCTCTTATAGTTGTATTTGCTATTATATTAGCTCGTGCGGAAGTTTTTGCATCAAAAAATAAAGTTTTACCTTCTTTTCTAGATGGACTTGGAATGGGATGTGGATTCACAATAGCAATGGTAACTATAGGAATAATAAGAGAATGCTTAGGAAATGGGACTATATTTGGAATGACTGTAATGGGTTCTTGGTATAATCCTGCATTAATTATGATATTGCCACCGGGGGCGTTTATATTAATAGGATATATTATGGGAGCAATGAAGTTGTATGACAAAAAAATAGAAATGAAGAAATATGAGGTGGGTGAAAATTAATGAAGGAATATTTGTTTTTATTTATTTCAACTATCCTAGTAAATAACTTTGTGCTAACACGTTTCTTAGGACTTTGTATATTCTTTGGAGTTTCTAAAAATTTAAATGCATCAGTTGGTATGGGGATGGCAGTAACTTCCGTTATGACACTAAGCACTATTTTATCATGGTTAGTTATGCATTTTGTTCTAATTCCATTGAACTTAATGTTTTTGAAAACAGTTGTATTTGTACTTTTAATAGCAAGTTTTGTTCAGCTTCTGGAGTTGATTATAAAGAAATATTCACCAACTCTTTATGGAATGTGGGGAATATACTTACTATTAATAGCTACTAACTGTGTAGTACTTGGAGTACCACTAATAAATGCAGAAAATAATTATCCTTTTATGATGAGCGTAGTAGAAGCTCTAGGGTCAGGAATAGGTTTCGCCCTTGCAATAACTGTAATGGCAAGTTTAAGAGAAAAATTAGTCTATGCTGATGTCCCAAAAGCTCTACAAGGTATGCCAATAGCATTTATCATAGCAGGTATGTTGGCACTATCTTTTTTAGGCTTTTCAGGAATGTTGTAGGGGAGGGATAAAATATGGAAGTAGCTATATTAATAGTAATACTGATGACTTGCGTAGGCCTTTTATTTGGTTTCATATTAGCCATAGCAAATAAAAAATTTGAAGTAGAAGTAAATCCATTAATACACATGGTGGAAGATGTATTACCAAAAGGACAATGTGGTGCCTGTGGATACGCAGGGTGCTTAGCTTATGCAGAAGCCGTAGTTATAGACGAAGACGTTTTGCCTAATTTATGTATACCTGGAAAAGAAGTTGTAGCAAAAAGAGTAGCTGAATTAACTGGAAAATTTGCAGAAGAAATAGAGCCTAGATATGCTTATATTCACTGCGATGGTTGTAAAGATAATAGTGTTGATAAATATGAATATGATGGAATACAAGATTGCATAAGTGCCAACATTTTTCTAAATGGACCAAAAGCTTGTGAATATGGATGCTTAGGACTTGGAACATGTGTAAAAAACTGTCCATTTGATGCCATAAAAATGGGTGAAAATAATTTGCCTGTAGTAAACAAAAACAGATGTACAGGTTGTGGTAAATGTGAAAATGCTTGTCCTAAAAAAGTTATTTCTATGGTCCCTATAGATGCTCATGTGCAAGTAAAATGCAACAATAAAGATATAAGAGCAGTTTCAAAAAAATTCTGTAGTGTATCTTGCTTAGGGTGTGGTGTTTGTGCTAAAAAATGTGAACACGAAGCAATCAAGGTTGAAAACAACTTGGCTATTGTGGATAGTGATATTTGCATAGTGAAATGCTCAAATCCTACATGTGTAGAAAAATGTCCATCGAAGTCTATAAAAGTTGTAAAAAATAAATAAAAAACTTTAATGAAAATATAAAACTCTATCTTGGTATGTATTACAATTACTATGATAGAGTTTTTTAATTAATAAGGGGGTAACTATATGAAATCAGAAATTAATCTTATTACAATTTGGACAGATGAAATAGACAGAATGAGAAGTTTTTATAATCAAGTTCTTGGATTTAGAATTAAAAATGACCTTGGAGAATATGTGGAATTTGATAATACGGGAGTAAGATTTGCCATTTGCTTGAGAAATGTTATGAACGGATATAGTAATGAATATAGTAAAAAAGCAGATGGGCAGTCTTTTGAACTAGCTTTTCCATGCGAAAATCCAAATGATGTTGATAAATCATTTAAGCAATTGATTTCAATGGGTGCAACTTCTATTCAAGAACCACAGAATATGCCCTGGAGCCAAAGGACTGCATTATTTGCAGACCCAGATGGTAACATACATGAAATTTTTGCAGAGATAATTTAATTATAATGATTGATTTAACGGTTGCTTATAAATTATATATAAGTAAGCAAATATAAATTAAAATAAAACTAATTGAAATAAGTAATACAATGTACTGAGATTTTTTGCTTAATTTTGAAAAAATTTTATCTAAAATAATATCATCACATAAGTTAAAAATAATTATAATAAAAGTAGAAATAGTAATAGCCGTTGCTAATAAAAGAGCTAGGTATACTGGCATAACAGTACCTCCATGAAAATATTATAGTAATTAAATTGTATCATAGTGAATCCATAATCTCTTCGTTTTGTTTTATTAATTTAATATATTGACAAATATATTCTAATTCTATCTATTTATATTTGTTTTGTGGAGGTGATAAAGATGTATGTTAAGATTTGTAATGACTGTGATGAACAAGAGTTTTTTAAATCAATTCGTATAAACGGTTTACTGAATTACAATATGAAAAAAACAAATGGTAAATTAAAGGTTCCAAATATGGAGGTTGTTAATATAGCACGCAATGAAGAAGGGTTTATAGTAGGGGGGATTTCAGGTGTTACTTATTTATCATCTTTAGAAATAGAGGTTCTTTGGGTACAGGAGGATTATAGAGCTCAAAAGATTGCATCTCGTTTGTTGAAAGAAATCGAGGAACAGGCTAAGAATGTAGGATGTCAGATTGCTCACCTGACTACTTATTCTTTTCAAGCTCCACATTTTTATGTAAAGCAAGGATATGTAATTTGTGGTGAAATTAAGGGTTTTCCTGATAACATTAGGTTATATACTTTAAAGAAGAATCTATAATTTTTAATGAAACCTAATAGTGCAATTGAAAGTTAGATTATTTTTATTATCGCAAGTATTCATAAATCATAAACAAGTAAAGCGCATTAAATAGCAGTATTAAGGAGGAAAATAAATATGATAATTAATTGGATTACTATCAAAGTCAAGGATTTTGAAAAATCAAAAGAATTCTATGGGGATTTTTTAGGAATGAAATCAGAAAAGGAATTTTCACCTAAGGAATCTATGTGTATAGCTTTTTTTGTAGCAGAGAATGGAATGAAAATTGAATTAATTTATGATAAAAATTTAAAATTAGAAAATTCAGCCAATAGTAATATTTCCGTTGGGATTTATTCATCAAACTATGATGATCTTTTAAAGAAAGGTCGAGAAAATAATATTATTTCTAGTGAACCAGCAGTTTTAGGTGAACATATGGAGTGCTTCTTTGTAAATGATCCAAACGGTGTTGGAGTACAAATTATTAAGGGAGAATAATATAAATTTCAAATTTGTGACTTAATATTTTATATCTAATTTATCATGAAGTCAGACGTTTATAAATTAAAGGATACAATAAATATATAACTGTTATACATTACGAAAAAAGTAGAAAATTGTAAAAATATGTGTAACAAAATATCATAAAAATAATATCTTATATTACAGGCAATCTTAAAGGTTGTCTAGTTAAAAGGAGATGAAATTATTATGTATGATATGGATAGAAGATGTTGCGGTGGATGGGATCCAGAACCAGACTGTGATGATAAGAAAAAAGAATGCGATATAAAAAGTGAATGTTGCGAAGGATTTGTTAAGCAACAATTTAGTATAAGAGCAACTGCTACATCAGGTACAGGAACAGAGGTTTATAGAAACTCTTCTAATCTAACTGTAACTGGAACAGTAATATTAACAAACTTAGGACAAAGAGACATTACTTTTGTTGTAGATAGTTTACAAAAAATTGTACCTCCAAATGGAACGGCTGCACTTACAGCATATAATATAGATCATGTAACAATAAGCACTCAAAATGGTACTGCAAGAGCATTACTTTGCTTTGATATACAAGTTCCATCACCTGCTTAATAATAATGTTAATAATTTGCCTGCATTTAATTATGTAGTTGGCAATAGCCCAAATATGGTGAAGAAGAACCCTTGGTTGTTCCAACAAATTAATAATATAATGTTATTCTAGGCAGAGACTTATTCTCTGCCTTTTATTATTAAGAATATTATGAAATAATGATACCTAGGATTTCTGCTTGCCAATATAGATTTTATCAATTTTTGCATCAGTGTTTACACTTTAGCATGATTTGCTTATTATTATAATATTTTTGTTAATACAGCTACCATGACTGAGCTTTATGCTATATATATTATAATCAATGATTTAATGCAAAGGAGTAAGTCTTGTTTCTTTCCCACTATAATTATACCATAAATAAAAATGGAATGATCTTGGGTCTATTTCTATAGAAAATGGATTAGATCAACTTTCAGATTTTATATCATTTATGAATATTATGAAAAATCAAAAAATAGATCATGAATTTACTGAAAAGCTTGAAGAAAAATATGAAAGAATGCTTGAATCTCCTTGTTTTGGGCGAATTGACTTTATTGAAGATAAAGAAGATACTACTGAAAAATGCTATATTGGGTTGTCAAACCTTATTAATGAAGATTTTGATTTTCTTATTTATGACTGGAGAGCACCTATTTCAAGCATGTTTTATGACTTCGAAACTGGTAAAGCGAGTTATGAATGTCCAGAAGGAATAATATCTGGTGAAATAACTGGGAAAAGACAATATAAAATCAGCGATGGAAAAATTGAGTATATGTTTGACAGTAACTTAAGTATTGATGATGAAATGTTGCAAGAACTTTTGAGTAAAAATTCTGATGACAAAATGAAAGCTATAGTTACAACTATTCAGAGAGAGCAAAACCAAGTGATTCGTAATGAAATTATAAAAACTTAATTGTTCAAGGAGCAGCTGGTAGTGGAAAAACTTCTGTGGCACTTCATAGAATAGCATATTTGCTATATAAACACAGAGATAAAATAACACCTGAAAATATAATAATATTTTCTCCAAACAATATTTTTAATGACTATATTTCAAATGTATTACCTCAACTTGGTGAAGACAATATGTATCAAACAAGATTTAATGACTATATGCATAAGGAATTAGGTGATGAATTTAAAAAAGAGACATCCTCAGAAATGATGGAATACATACTTGGTTCTAAAGACAAACTTACCTATGAAGATAGGATTAAAAGTATTAAGTTTAAAACTTCTCTAGAGTTTACTAATATTTTAAAAAAATATATAAATTACGTGGAAACGATGGATAGAGATTTTGAAGATGTTATAGTAAGAAATAAATTAATAATTTCATCTGATGAGATAAAAAAATTATTTTTTAATGATTTTTCAGAGTTACCAATTAGAAGAAGATGAAAATATTGTTTTATATATAAGGAAGTCTTTATATGGAGGAATTATCCCGTAGTAGGGAAAAGCTACTATTTTACTAAAACTCTTTAAGATAAGAAGAGATACAAAGTTAGAATATATTAAAAAATTAAATGTAGATGACTATAAATAGATTAAATGGTGTTCTTGTGGACACCATTTTTTGTATAATGATATAAATTAATTACTATGCTACAATTGTTTTAAATAAATCAAAGGTGGAAAAGCATATGAATTCAGCGACTAATTATGCGTGGGGAATACCAACAAGTTTTATTTATGTAATTATAGGGATATCGATTGTAGGGGCAGGATTTTATTTTTACAAAAAATCAAAGACTAAAAGTTAATAGTAGCAAAGTTTATATAAGTTTTCGGGGGATTATGAATTTTAATATTAATAGTTCTATATATAAATTCGCATTATATATGATTATTTTATTTCCAATTTTTATTTGATATCCTATCTCATAAATGGTACATATATATAAATTGGGAGCTTATTACTGGAGAATATATTGTTTGTTCATTTGAAGTAGAAAACTTTAAGACATTAGTAATTGATGTATTATATAAAGCATAAAGATATATTTTTCAAGTATGGTTGCCAAACTATAATGTTATCGCACAACTTTTTTGTATAGACTATTATGAAGGTCATAACGAAGATACAATGAAAATGGAAGTTTGGGTTAAAGTAGTACAAAACTAGATTAATAATAAAAATATATAATGATTAATCATATTATTATAAAAAAGGGGGGCAATGCTCCCTTTTTTAGTTTAATATTGATTATAATATACATAATTCTATATAATTTAAATAAATATAGGGGGGATATGTATGGAGGTTATCTTAAAAAAATGGACACTGGATGATAAACACATATTAGCGGACATATGCAATAATGTAGACAGGAAATTTTTATCAAACAGAATACCTTTTCCATATACAGAAAAGGATGCAAACTGGTGGCTAAACATGGTTCAAGAAAGTGAAGGTAAAAAAGGTATTTTTAGAGCAATTGTTGTTGATAAGGAATACGTTGGAAATATATCAGTGGAAGTAAAGAATGATGTATATGTGAAAGATGCTGAAATTGGATATCTTTTACTATCAAAAAACTGGTCAAAGGGTATAATGACAGAGGCTGTAAATCAAATTACTTGTATTGCATTTTCACAGCTGAATATTGTAAGGATCACAGGTCTAGTGTATAAACCAAATGTGGCATCACAACGTGTTCTTGAAAAAAATAGCTTTGCTTTAGAAGGAATTATGAAGAATGCTGTTTTCAAAAATAATAATTTTTATGATTTATGTGTATTTGGAAAATATAAATAGATTTTCAAAGATATAGAAAAGCAGATGAATGTCATTGAGTCAGAATAATTTTTAAGTTCAAATTTTTTCTATATTAATATGAGGAAATTAGTAATTATGTTAAAATTGCTATAATATATTCAAGTTTATATTATAGAAAATGCAAGGAGATTAGTATAAATGCATTATAACAAATTAATGAATAATACCAAATGGGAAGAAATAAGATTTTCTATGTATAACTACGAATCTTTAACATTTTGGAGAACAAAGATTATTGATTGTAATCATACAAGTGATTGGGATGCAGATTGGTTTTATCATTTTAATATAGGAGGATATGATACTATTGAATGACTAGAAATTAAAGTTGATAATGATATTGTAAAAAATAAAGTTATTAGAATATTGCAAAAAATACATGTACCAGGAGATATACTTATAGATTCAATAAAGGTATATGGATATAAAAAGAACGAATTTATAGACTATATATAATGAAGTTCAAAACTTTATTATATACTAATATTTTTACGTAATTAGAAAGTGAGGGATATTATATGGGAATGTTAGCTTGTTATATAGAAGCAGATAAAGAATTATTAAATAGTTTAAAAAAGAAAAACTCTGAGGATTTATTAGATGAAATTGAAGAATTGGAAGATGAAGAAGACCTAGATATTTTTGAACTTGATAAAATGTGGGATGGTCTACATTGTTTATTAACAGGGAGCTCCGCTACTACTCCAATGGAAAATAATTTGTTAAGTGAAGCCATAATAGGGACAAATACCTTTAGTGAAGATGAAGAAGATTTTATTGCATATATTTATCCTGATAGGTTAGCTAAAATTGTAAGAGCGTTGGAACAGATAAATATTGATGATTTAAGCAATAATTATTCATCAAAGGATTTTGACAAAAAGGATATATATCCAAGTATTTGGTTAGAAGAGGATGAAGATGAAATAAGAGAAGAGCTACTATCATGTTTTCAAGATTTGAAGGAATTTTATCGTGCAGTTATATATAAAGATAAAGGAATTATAATTAGCATATATTAGATATTTATACTTTGATTGAATTTATAGCACTATAGATAAGCAGAAACTTTGTGGAGGGAATAAGATGACTGAAAGAGAAAAAATGTTAGCAGGAAAACTTTATGATTGTGGAGACAGCGAATTGTTAGATCAGTGGCATAAAGCAAAAAATTTAATTCGAGATTATAATCAACTAGATTCAGAAAAATTAGAGGAAAAGAACCGCATTTTAACTGACTTATTGGGTGAACGTGGTGATAATCTTTGGATCACCTCACCGTTTTTTGTGGATTATGGAAATAATATTTATTTTGGAAATAACTGTGAAGTAAATATGAATTGTACTTTTTTAGATGACAATAAAATTATCATAGGAGATAACGCTCTCATTGCACCTAATGTCCAAATATATACGGCCTTTCATCCAGTAAATGCAAAAGATAGATTTGGAGAAATAAGGGAAGATAGTTCTTTTGAGTTTTGTAAAACTCAAACAGCACCTGTTACAATAGGAAATAATGTTTGGATTGGTGGTGGGGCAATTATTATGCCGGGTGTGACTATTGGCGATAATGTGGTAATTGGTGCAGGGAGTATAGTAACAAAAGATATACCATCAAATAAAATAGCCTATGGGAATCCATGTCAGGTTATTAGAGATAATATATAGTTTTATTAAGAGTTCCAAGTAATGAGGAATTTTTATATTTGTGAGAGGTGTGTATATGGAGATAAAAAAGTTAAAACAAGATGATATTTCAGGAGCTTTGGACTTAGTATTAAATGTATTTATGGAATATGAAGCACCAGATTATTCTCAAAAAGGAATTGAAACATTTAAAGAATGTATTAATGACGTTAAATGGGTTGATTCATTGCAATGGTATGGTGCATATAAAGAAAAATTACTAATAGGTATTATTGCAACTAGAAATGAAGGTAATCATATTGCATTATTTTTTGTAAAAGGTGAATATCATAGACAAGGTATTGGACGAAAATTAATTGAAATAGTTATAGAAAATAGTACAAGTGATTCTATTACTGTTAATTCATCTCCTTATGCTATAGAAATTTATAAACACTTCGGGTTCTCAGTAATGCAAGAAGAACAAATAACAGATGGAATAAGATATACTCCTATGTTATTAAAAAATATATTTAGTAAGTAAGAAAATTCTTGTAAAAAATACAGTAAAGAAGAACGATAATCATCTATGTCACAAAGTGAGATATTAACTGGGTTTATGTATTATTTTTCATATAATTCTTAAAAGGATTTTTTCAAAATAGCGACAATATATTAAATATATGGTTGAAGTATACTCCATAAGAAAACCTACTAAGGAGGATATTATTTTGAATAAAAAGGTTAAGGATGAAATTATCGATTGGATTAGAACTATATGTATATCAGGAGCAATAGCTATATGTATAAATATAGTAGCTCAGCCAACAATGGTAAGTGGTCAATCTATGTACCCCACATTAAAAAATAACGATTATTTATTTATAAATAGATTGGCGTATAAAAGTCATATGCCACAACGTGGTGATGTTATTGTTTTTAAAGCAGATTTAAGTGGCAATAACTCTAGCCCAAAAAAGAATTTAGTAAAAAGGGTTATTGCATTACCAGGGGAACATTTGATTATAAAAGATAACAATGTTTATATAAATGGTAAACACTTAGAAGAAGATTACTTAGTAGATGTATACACAGATGGAGATATAGATATTATTGTACCAGATAACCATATTTTTGCCATGGGAGATAATAGAGAAAACAGTGATGATAGTAGACAATCATATATAGGAGCTATTTCATTAAATGATGTTGTAGGAGAAGTTTTTATTAGAATATTTCCGTTTGATAAAATAGGTCAAGTAAAGTAGCAAAACTGTGTAAGTATGCTATTTTATGGAAACTTACAAATTAGTTATTAAAAAGGGGAATTGGACAATGGGAAAAGTAAAATTTATAAAGCCACAAGAACAATACATTCACTCATACTGGGAGACATTTGATACAGTAGCAAAAGAAAGGAAATATTTAGCCATGAATGAAGCATTTTCTTTTGAAAGTACAGTGGAATTTATAAAAGGTGCCATAGTTAAAGACTTTCCACATTTGTTCATAATTGATTTAGAAAATGACAAATGTGTTGGTTGGTGTGATGTTTCACTTAAAACAGAAACAATCGGTTATTTAGGTATGGGTATTCTACCTGAATATAGAGGAAAAGGCATTGGAAGCAATGCTTTAAAACAAGTTATTGATTTATCAAAATCATACGGATATAAAAAGATTGAGCTTGATGTGCTGAAAAGTAATAGTAGGGCTATTCATGTTTACAAGTCTTTAGGATTTGCAGAAACAAATACAGTTGCAGGTGGATTTGTGTGGCAGGATAACCTTGTAAAAGAAGATGTGCTTCAAATGGAGCTAAATCTTACATATTAGGAGAGAAAAAATGAAATTTAATGCCTTAATACCTGAATTATCTGTAAGTGATATTCAATCTACAAAGCAATTTTATATATCTATTTTAGGTTTTAAATTAGAATATGAAAGAACAGATGACAAGTTTATGTTTTTATCATATGGAGAAAATCAATTTGTGTTTGAGGAAATTCATTCACAAGGATGGAATGTTGACATTTTAGAATATCCTTTAGGCAGAGGAATAAACTTTTCTATTGCCTGCAATGATGTTGACATGCTATATCATAATATAAAAAGCAATAATATAGAAATTTATAGGGAATTGAAAGAAACAGTATATATGTGTGGTGGAAAAAAAGAAGTCCAAAAGGAGTTTCTTATTCAAGACCCAGATGGATACTTATTAAGATTCACAGAATAATGGTAATTATATTGTGAGAACACCTAATAGTTATCTTAATCTGGTGGATGAAAATAGCAATGAAATCATTAAAAAATATATATGACAAACACTTAGTATTTGTATGCATAAAAATTACTAATTATAGGGGGACAATATGAAAAAGAAGATTGCAAAAAATTCTATTATTGTTATGGGAATTAGCTTTGTAATAGGAATTATTTTAGTATTTATGTCACCATCTATAGGACAAAATATGGGAGATAATGCAATTCAAGCCAACGGTGGATCAATGGATACAAATGAATATGAAATGATTATTAAGTCAAATACAGAAAGTTTTAGAACTGGTGGAATGGTAATTTCCCTAATAGGTGGATTAGGGTTATTACTTAGTGGATATGCTTTTTATAATGAAATTGATGAAAATTCTTTAAATAATAATTCTACGAGCAACTACGACAAATAGAATATTATAGGAGTGAAATACTAGAATAATTCAAGATTTATTATATTATTAATGATTATTAAATATATTCTAAACAAAGGAGCATCATATGTGCTCTTTTTTAATATAAAAAATAATATATATATATAATTTATTTTGATTTAAATGTGAAATTATTGACTATGATACAATAGTTATTGATTGATATTTTTTTAATTTATTTAGATGTTAGTATTTGAATAAATTATATAATATTAATTTGCTTTATAAGTAGTTAATATTTGGAAGTTATAGAGGGAGGTTTACAATGAAAGAATATTTAAGTAAAGATGAAATTTTAAAAGCAGTGAGGAAACAACTATATGTATGTTTAGTTTTGTTATTAATAGTATTTTGGGGATTTTTATCATTATCTAATCAGATAAATGAATTAAATCACGATGTAACTACTATGAAACATGAATTAGATTATGCAAAAGGAAGAATTGAAGAATTAGAAAAAAATAAGTAAGATTTTAATCTTATGTAAGGAGATTAGTATGGATAAATCAAGGAAGAAAGAATTACTAAAAAAATTCAAAAATGAAGAGAGATGTGAATTTCAAAACTCACTTCATTTTAGTAAAGAAATATTTGAACAGTTATTTGATTATATAGATGAAATTTTGGAGACTTACGGATGTGATGATACTTTAAAATATACTAAAGAATTTTTACAAATGAACAACTTACCTTTTCAAGAGTCAATAGAGTGGTTACAAGAAAATGGTGCATATTGTGACTGTGAAGTTTTAGCCAATATTGAAGATAAAATATTAGATATATAGTATTTATTAAAATTATATTAAAGATAATAATTATTATTAATGCTGAAATGATGAGCCAACCAATAACAGAATTCTATAAAGAGATAATTTATGATATTTCAAGCCATTGAAATTCACAATATTGGATATAGTTAATAATCATGAATGATAAATTTTCCCAAAATGGTGGAGGATTTAGAGGATTCCAATAGTTGTGCATTATCTAAAAAACACAGTATTGTGTTAATTCTTATGTCTGATTACTTATATAAACTAGATTATTAAAGTGATGAGATTCTTTTGAAAATAATTAAATAGCCTATTTAGATTTACCGATAACAAAATTTTGTAATTATTGTGTTATCACTAGAAATAAAGTGATTAAGAAAATTTCGAATAACAACTTTAGTAAGCTTATTATTAAGATTTTAAATTTATACCAAGATTTTATCAATTGCATTACTATGTTACAATAGTTATGTGTTGGGGGGATATTTAAAAATGATTAAAGTCAATTATCATAAATGGGATGAAGTAAATGACAAGGATTTATTTTATGCAATAATAGTTTCAAGATTTAAGAATAAATGGGTTTTGTCAAAACATAAAGAAAGATCAACTTGGGAAATTCCAGGCGGTCATAGAGAAAAAGGAGAAACAATAGATTTTGCTGCTTCAAGAGAACTGCAAGAAGAAACAGGAGCAAGAGAATTTAAACTTATGCCTATTTGCCCTTATTCAGTTACAATAGAAAATGTAACAACATTCGGTGGGTTATTTTTTGCAGAAATATATGAGCTTGGAGAGTTGCCTGATCTTGAAATTGGAGAGATCAACTTTTTTGATTTACTGCCAGATAATTTAACTTATGTAGAAATTCAACCACATTTGTTTGACAAAGTAGTTAAATATATAGGTGATTAAATTTATTCTTGTAAAGAAAGTTAAAAAGAATGAAAGATGAGGGGCTTCCTATAAATTCTTATTTATTTTAGTTAGAAATAATTGCAAATTACCATATTGTAATATAAAGTTATGCAAGCATATGATAAACTAAAAAAGTAACTAGAATTTATAGATGAGCTAGAAATATATTACATAAGGAGGCAGCAAATTGAGAATCTCATCAATTATTCACATGGCCAGTGAATATTTTTTACTAGGCATAGGAAGTGTGTCCATTGGAATTAGTGTATTCTTAATAATATACTTTTTAATATATAAAAAGATTATGAAAGGCACTAAAAAATTAAATACCAGTAAAGTTTTATTATGGAGTATATTTTTAATTTATACTGTTATGGTACTAGGAGCTACATTTGTTCATAGAATACCTGGAATGTATGAAAATATAAATTTACATATATTTAGTTCTTATATAAAAGTGTGGAATAGATTTTCTTTACTAGAACTTAGGAACTTAATTCTTAATATATTGATGTTTGTTCCCTTTGGGATTATGCTACCATTGCTTTTCAAAAAATGTGAAAAGTTTTATATTACTTATTTTTTAGGATTATGTATGACGATTTTTATTGAAGTGCTTCAATTAATAAGTAAGAGAGGTATATTTGAGATTGATGATATTATAAATAATACTTTAGGCTGCATGATCGGATATGGAATAGTAATGATTTTTTTATTATTTTCAAAAATAAATAAGGGGAGTTTAAAAAGTAAAGTATTAACTTTAGCATGTTATCAAATACCTGTTATTATTACTATTATATCTTTTAGTACTATATTTATAAACAGGGGATATTCGAATATAAATAGATTATTTTAATATAAATTTAAATTTAAAGTGAGGTGGTAAGAATGTCTATGAAGAAAATGAATGAAGTAAGCTCTATGCAATAACTAAGAAAACATGTAGTATTTGTATAGAGTAAATTTCAAATAAAAAGAGCGCATGTTTTCTATAAGTTATTGCTTAATTTACAAATAAAAATGTAGATGGGAGCTAAAACTTATGAAGTATGAAAAAGCGCAAGATATTTTACCTTCAAATATAATAGAAATTTGACAAGAGTATATTGAAGGTGGTTATATATATATTCCTAAGAAAAACAAAAAATCTTGGGGAGAAAATACAAACACAAAAAATGAATTGAAAAAACGTAATGAAGAAATATTAATCAAATACTCTGGTGGTATATCTGTAAAAGATTTGGCTAATGAGTATTATCTTACACAATCAAGTATAAGAAGAATAATAAGATCACTAAAGAAGTAGTGAGAATAAAATAAAATATTGGCAAGGAGTTGTCTTAATTTCATTTAGATAAAGACTTGGCACAAAAATAGCTAAATTTGCATATGATAAATTTAGCTATTTTTGTGCAAGTTTAATACAGAAATATGTATGAACTTGGCTATTACATGTCAAAAGTCTTAATATATACTTGTAAGCATTATGTAAAAAGACAAAGGAAGTGATGAACATGAGTATTTTAAGTGTAAATAACTTGACTCAAGGATTTGGGGACAAAATATTGTTTAATGATGTATCTTTCAAATTATTGAGAGGAGAACATATAGGTCTTGTAGGGGCAAATGGAGAAGGAAAGACAAGTTTTATGAAACTTATTACAAATGAACTTTTACCAGACAGTGGAACTATAGAGTGGAATAGTAAAATAAGTGTAGGATATATGGACCAAAATGTTAATATAAATGACTATGAAAGTGTGGAGGAATTTTTAAAAAATGCTTTTAAAGATTTGTATTTAATAGAAACTAAAATAACAAAGTTATACGAAAAAATGGAATTCGAAAGAGAAGATGAACTACAGAAAATAATGGATAAAGCATCAAATTTACAAGGTGTACTAGAAGAAAGTGACTTTTATAGCATAGACTCTAAGGTAGATGCAATTGCTAATGGTATAGGAATAAAAGAATTTTTATTAAGAAATCCTGAAAACTTGAGTGGTGGCCAAAGAAGTAAAGTGCTACTAGCCAAGTTATTACTAGAAAAGCCGGATATTTTATTACTGGATGAACCCACAAATCATTTAGATGAAGAAAATATTGATTGGTTAGAATCTTATTTGAAAAGCTATGAAAATGCATTTATTCTTATTTCACATGATACTGAATTTATGAATGAGGTAGTAAATATAATTTATAATTTGGAAAATAAGAAATTAACTAGATATGTGGGTAATTATGAAAAATTTTTAGAGCAGCATGAATTACAAAAAGAGCAATTACAAAGAGATTATAATAAGCAACAAAATGAAATTAATAAATTGGAAGATTATATTAGAAAAAATAAAACAAGAGCAGCAACAGCAGCCCAAGCAAAATCAAGGGAAAAGAAACTTAAAAAAATGAATAAGATTGAAATTAATAAAATTAAACCTAAGCCACATTTCAATTTCAAATACTCTAAATCACCATGGCAAGTTCTTTTCAAAACGAAAAATCTTGTTGTTGGCTATGATAAACCTCTTACGAAACCTTTAAATTTACAAATGGAAAGAGATGATAAAATAGCAATTACAGGTGCAAATGGAATAGGAAAAACCACGCTACTAAAAAGTTTAATGGGAATTATAAATCCCATAGGTGGCAAAGTAATCTTAGATGATCACATAGATATTGGTTATTATGAACAAGAAGTATTTGCAAGTGATAATATTGTACTAGATGAAGTTTGGAATGAATTTCCTCATATGAATAGAACAGATGTGAGAAAGATCCTTGCAAGATGTGGTTTAACAGATGATCATATTAACAGTGAAGTTTCTGTTCTAAGTGGTGGAGAACAGGCAAAAGTTAGACTGTGCCAAGTTATAAATAAAGCAAGTAATATACTTTTCTTAGATGAACCGACTAACCATTTAGATGTTCAAGCAAAGGAAGAGTTAAAAAGGGCCCTTATTTCATATGAAGGGAGCATAATCTTAGTAAGTCATGACAAGGAATTTTACAAAGATATTGTTAATAAAGTTTGGGACTGTGAGAAGTGGAGAGTATAAAAAGTAGTTACTAGAAGTGAAATCCTAGTAACTACTTTTTTAATTACAATATAATCATTATGATATAATTGTAATAGATAGTTAATAAGGTATTTTATTATAATGAGTGTGCATAGTTCATATTAACAATCAAATAATATAACAGAGTTGCAAATAAATATCAAAGATTAAGATTGACATTGGGGTAACACTTAGGTTTACAATTATATAAATAGTAAAAATTAAATAATATTTTAAATATTATAAGAAAATTGACTAAAATGGAGGGAATTATATGATAAGAAAGAGAGAATTAAAGATGAAGCCAGTAGGCTTAGAGCATCTTGAGCAATACAATCAGTTATTAAGATATGTTTTCCAAGTAACTGATCAAGACTTGCAAGAAATTGGATGGGAAGAAAAAGAAATTATTCGGGCCAAATCCCCAACATTGAAGAAAGCCGATGTTTCTGGCTGGTTTGATGGAGAAAAGTTAATATCTCAAGTGGCTGTTTATCCTATGGAAGTTCGTATATTTAATAGAACTTATGATATGGGAGGACTTACTGGTGTGGGTACTTATCCAGAGTATGCTAATCAGGGGCTTATGCACAAACTATTGTATCAGGCATTAAAAAATATGAAGGAAAGAAAACAAACCATATCTTATTTATATCCTTACTCTATACCATATTATCGTAGAAAAGGATGGGAGATTATATCTGATAGAATTGCCTATGAAATTAATGATTATCAACTTCCTAAAATCAAACAAGTATCTGGAGATGTGGAGAGAGTTGATGCAGATAGTGAAGAAGTTAAAAAAGCTTATGAACGATTTGCACTTCAAACACACGGAGCATTGCTTAGAGATGATTTAGCTTGGAATGAATATTGGCTTTGGGATTCAGATGACTTGATGGCAGCCATATATTACAATGCAAAAAATGAACCAGATGGATATATATTCTATTGGATAAAAGAAGAAATATTCCATATAAAAGATATGATATTTATTAATGAAGAAGCTCGTACTGGACTTTGGAATTTTATAAGTGCACATTTCTCAATGATAACTAAAGTTAAAGGATATACTTACACAGATGAACCATTGGCATTTTTACTTGAAGATGCAGACATAAAAGAAACTATATCGCCATACTTTATGGCTCGTATTGTGGATTTAGAAGGATTTATCGAACAATACCCATTTAAACCAGACACAATAAAAAGAGAATGGATATTTAAAATGGATGATCCTCTTCTTTCATGGAACCAAGGAAATTTCATACTTACCATAGATGCTGATGGAAAGGGAAAAGTCACACGTACTTCAAAACAAACAGATGATAAAATAGATATTCAGACAATGGTAACAATGTTGCTTGGATATAAGCGTCCAGACTATTTATATAAAATAGGACGTATTTCTTGTAGTCATGAAACAGTAGATATGTTGGAGGATTCCATAGAGCAACAAACTCCATACTTTTCAGACTACTTCTAAAATTAATTGTTAATTTCCTGTGTAAATACACAGATTTACTGCTTTGTTTAGGAGAAAATAAGTATGACTAATGAAAATATATTTGAAAAAAAATCTATACAACAATTGATAGCTCTCTACTCATTGCCAACTATATGCTCTTTAGTTCTTGAATCATTAACATCAATGATAGATACTGCATTTGCAGGGCATTTAGGAAGCATGAGTAGTACTGCATTATCAGCTATGGGTATTCTTAATCCAATACTTTTATTGTTAATTGCAGCTCAATTAATATTTGGAGTTTCAACAAGTATAGTTATCTCAAAAGGGCTAGGAGAAAATAATAAAGAAAAAGTAAATAATACTTTTAAAGTAGGTTTTTATTCCAGCGTTATATCTAGCACCGTTATATCTATAATTATATTCTTACTACAAGACCAGCTATTAAATATTCTTGGAGCAAGTGGGCAAGTTAAAGTTTTGGCTAAAGAGTTTTTAAACATAGCCATAATATTTAATGTATTTAGCTCAGTTGGATATATGTTAGTTAATAATATAAGAGCATTTGGATATCCAAAAATTGAAGTTATAGTTGGAATTTTATCTACTGTTATAAATATTGTTTTTAATATAATACTAACATTAGTATTTAATATGGGAATTGTGGGAATTGCACTATCCACATTAATAAGTGAAATATTTTACTTTGGATTGTCCATAATATTTTTAATGAAGAAAAAATTATGGATAAAAAGAAGTCATCTGGATTATTTAGAGTTTAAAAACATACTAGTTAGTCTAGTGAAAATAGGATTTGTTCAGTTCTTAATGCAGTCATTAAATAGTATAAGTGGATTAATAATAAACAAAGTTTTAATAAAATATGGTAATGTTTCATACATAGGAGCCTGGTCCATTTGTAGCAATATAAATATGGTTATTCTTTTACCATTGATAGGATTAACACAAGGAGCTCAATCTGTAATTGCCTACTTCCATGGCAAAAATGATAAGAATAAAGAGAGAGATGTAAAACATAAGATTATAAAATATAGCTTAATATATTCTATAAGTACAACTATACTAATATATTTATTTGCAGGTGATGTATCTAAGTTGTTTACTAATGATATAAGCTTATTAGGATTAGCAACACCTATAATTAGAATAGTGCTGGTAGGTTTTCCATTATTGGGAATCTTATATGCTTTAATTACATTTATGCAGGTTTCAGGAGATGAAGTAAGTGCAAGCAAGATAGAGTTAATAAGACAGGTTGTATTACTTATACCACTGACTATAATTATTCCTTTAATATTCTCAAAATATAATATTATGAATATTTCGCCCCAGTTATCCGTATTTTTAGCAATACCAATCTCAACGTTTATACTAATAATTATGTATTCAAAGAAAATTAAAAACATATTATTAAATTAAGAATATAAAGCTGTCTCACAATTTTGGGAGACAGCTTCTTTATTTTAAAATATAAATAACTTAGTTTTGTGAATTATATTTATCCAATAAAGCTTTTTCCCCAAGTTCTACTAATTTTTTACTCATTTGACCGCCAACTTGTTCTCCAGCTAGCACATTTTTAGCGTGACCCATTATAGTGTCTTGTGGTGCATTACTTTCTACTTTATCTGTAATGTTGTTATAGTTGTATCCCAGTTCGTTAGCTATTTCCATTTTAAGATTATTAAAGGCTATTTTAGCATTAAGATCCATATTGTGTCCTCCTTAATTTATGTCATGTATAAATATAGGATTAGCATATTTAAAACTTATATAACATTATTTTATTAATTACTAATTTATAACAAAAAAGCTAATATTAAATGAATTAAACTTAGGTATAATATTAATATTTATTTAATTAAAAATAAATTTAAAAAAAGCTATTGACTTGGAGTTAACTCCAAATATTATAATTTCAAACATAGGAAGAAAAAATAAACTACAAGGAGACAAATATGACATTAAATATTTTAAATAAAATTAATGAGCCAAAAGATTTAAAATCTTTATCCAGAGATGATTTAAACTTATTATCATGTGAAATAAGAGATGTATTAATTAAAAAAGTAAGTACAACAGGAGGTCACTTTGGACCAAACTTAGGTATGGTGGAAGCAACAATAGCTCTTCACTATGTGTTTAATTCACCAGTTGATAAATTTGTATACGATGTTTCTCATCAATCATACACACATAAAATTTTAACAGGTAGAAAAGAAGCATTTATAAACCATGAAAAATTTAAAACAGTTACAGGATATAGTGAACCAAAGGAAAGCGACCATGACTTCTTTACCATAGGTCACACATCTACTTCAATAAGTTTGGCTTGTGGTTTGGCAAAAGGTCGTGATGCATTAGGAGGAAAAGAAAATATAGTAGCAATAATAGGAGATGGTTCTCTAAGTGGTGGAGAAGCTTACGAAGGATTAAACAATGCAGCAGCATCTAATAAAAATATAATAATATTAGTAAATGATAACAATATGTCCATTGCAGAAAACCACGGTGGACTTTATGAGAACTTGGCTATACTTCGTGAAAGTGAAGGAAAAGCAGAAAATAATTTCTTTAAATCTCTAGGATTTGAATATCACTTTGTGAAAGACGGAAACAATATAGAATCCTTAATAGAAACTTTTGAAAAAGTTAAAGACACAGGCCATCCAGTGGTTATTCATATGAAGACATTAAAAGGCAAGGGCTACAAAGATGCAGAAGTAAACAAAGAATCATTCCACTGGGTAATGCCTTTTGACTTGGAAAATAAAAAGGAAGAATTAACAGATGAATATGTTAAAACTTATGGAGATATTACAGAAGATTTTTTAATAGAAAAAGCTAAAAAGGACAAGTCTATAGTAGCAATTACAGCAGCAACTCCAGGAATAGTTGGAGTAAATAGATTTAGAAGTGAATTACAAGATCAATATGTAGATGTTGGTATAGCAGAAGAACATGCCATAGCACTTGCATCAGGTATGGCAAAAAGAGGTGCAAAACCAGTGGCAGGATTTATAAGTTCATTTATACAAAGAACATATGACCAACTATCTCAAGACCTTGCCATAAACAATAACCCAGCAACTATTATGGTTTACTGGGGAGGAATAAGTGCTGGAGACGTAACTCACTTAGGATTATTTGATATACCATTAATATCTAATATTCCAAACATAGTATACTTGGCTCCAACTACAAAAGAGGAGCATCTTGCCATGGTTGATTGGGCAATAGAACAAGACAAGCACCCAGTTGCAATACGTGTTCCAAATATGGAAGTAGTATCAACTGGTATAGAAGTTAAACCTAATTTTAATCAATTAAATAAATATGTTAAAATTGAAGAAGGAAGTGAAGTAGCTATAATAGGTCTTGGATCATTTTTCCACTTAGGTAAAAAAGTTAAGAATAAATTAAAATCATTGGGTATAAACGCCACATTAATAAACCCAAGATTTATTACTGGTGTGGATGAAGATTTATTAAATGAACTGCAAGAAAATCATAAATTAGTGATAACTTTAGAAGATGGAATACTAGATGGTGGATTTGGTGAAAAAATATCTAGATTCTACGGAGATAAAAATATGAGGGTATTAAACTTTGGTGCAACTAAGGAATTTACTGATAGTGTGCCATTGAGAGAATTATATGAACGTTATCATTTAAGTGAAGATCTAATAATATCAGATATAAAAAGAGCATTAGAAAATTAAAAATTGTAAATATATAGTATGGTAAAGAGTTGATCTCTGTGTTTTATATAGGGACAACTCTTTTTACATAACATAACAGATAATACTAAATATAAATATGTTATAATTATTGTGAATTATAATAATAAATATATATATTTATAAATAAGGAGATTCTAATGAACAATTTAGTTATTAAGGGTGATTATAAAAATTTTTTACTTTGTTTATCAAAAAACTCAGGGGGATTAGTATTGGAAAATAATCAACATAGTATTGAACTATCTAGTGAGGATATTAATAAATATGAAATTATACACACTGAATATGGTAAAAGTATTATAGATATTATAGTAAGGATTGTAATAGGTGTATATATTATAGGATATTTGGGGGTAATAGCAGGATTTACAGCAAACAATACATATGAATTATATAGAGTAGTTTCCGTTGAATTTAAGGATGGTAAAAAAAGTATAATTAAAATGAATAAAAAACACTTTAGGAAATTGTTATTAACAACATACTAAATTTAATATAGTAAGTAATTATAAAAATTTTGAAGAGCATGGATATAAAATGCTCTTTTTTTAGTTTTAAATTTCATAAATTGCATTATTAATAGAATTTAATCAATACTATTAATAATTACTTATAGAAGGGAGCATTATAGACATGTCATCACGAAAAATCTTTTTATTGCTCAAAAACATAGATTGTGCAAGTTGTACAAGTAAAATTGAATCTGAAGTGAAAAAAATTGATGGTGTATTAAATTCGTCAGTAAACTTTGTATCATCAAAGTTGGAAGTAGAAATAGATAAGAGTAAAAATGATGAAATTATTATAGATAATATTAAAAGTATAATAAAAAAAGTAGAGCCCAATATTAATATTGTTGAAGATAATAAATTTGATAGTGAAGTGGATAAAGAAGAAAAATATAAAAGGTGCCAGATGGGTTCATTAATAGTAGGCTCTATAATTTTTTTCTTGGCTATAATACTAAACCTTTCGCCAAGGGAGGAATTTATATTATTCCTTGTAAGTTACATTTTATTAGGTGGAGATGTGGTTATAAAAGCAATATCAAATATATTTAAAGGCAACATATTTGATGAAAATTTTTTAATGTCTGCAGCAACAATAGGAGCTTTTACTATAAAACAATATGCAGAAGGTGTGGCAGTTATGTTATTTTATAAGATTGGAGAAAATTTTCAATCTTATGCTGTTAATAAATCAAGAAAATCAATTTCATCATTGATGGATATTAGACCAGATTATGCAAATTTAAAAACAAATAATGAAACTATAAGAGTATCTCCACAAGATGTAAAAATAAATGATATTATTATTGTGAAAGCTGGTGAAAAAATACCATTAGATGGTGAAGTTATTAAGGGAAAGTCAATGCTAAACACATCTGCTCTTACTGGTGAATCTGTGCCAGTAAAAGTTGAAGAAGGAAGCAACGTGTTATCTGGGTCAATAAATAATAATGGAGTTTTAGAAATAAAAGTAAGTAAGATATTTGAAGAGTCAACAGTTTCTAAAATATTAGATTTAGTGGAAAATGCAAGTAGTAATAAAGCAGAAACTGAAAATTTTATTACTAAATTTGCTAAATACTATACGCCGGTAGTTGTTATAATTGCCTTAGGACTTGCCATAATTCCTCCTTTATTATTAAAAAATAATTTATGGTCTGATTGGATATATAGATCATTAGTATTTTTAGTAGTATCTTGCCCTTGTGCACTGGTAATTTCCATACCTTTAGGATTTTTCTCAGGTATTGGGACAGCATCTAAAAATGGATTACTGATTAAAGGAAGTAATTATTTGGAGTCTTTGAGTAAGGTTGAAACTGTGGTATTTGACAAAACAGGAACTCTTACAAAGGGAGTATTTAAAGTAACAAAAATAAATAACGTGGATGTATCTAAGGATGAGCTTTTAGAATATGCAGCGTATGCAGAGTATTACTCAAACCATCCCATAGGTATATCTATAGTAAAAGAATATGGAAAAGAAATAGATAAAAATAATATAAAAGATTATAATGAAATATCAGGACATGGACTAAGTGTTATCATAAATAATAAAAAGATATTAGCTGGAAATGCCAAGTTAATGAATAAAGAAAAAATTAAATATAATGAAAAGGTAGAAACAGGCACAGTAGTTCATATAGCAGTAGATTCAAAGTATTATGGATATATAATTATTTCAGATGAAATTAAAGAAGATTCGAAAAAAGCCATAAAAGGACTTAGAAAAATTGGTATAAAAAAATTAGTTATGCTAACTGGTGACAGTAAAGTAGTAGCACAAAATGTAGCAACAGAGCTAAACTTAGATGAGGTTGAATCTGAGTTATTACCAGATGAAAAGGTGAAGAAAATAGAACAGTTATATGAAGAAAAAGGTGCTAAAGGTGCTTTGGCGTTTGTAGGTGATGGCATAAATGATGCTCCGGTGCTTGTTGTAGCTGATGTAGGTGTAGCAATGGGTGGATTAGGTTCAGATGCAGCTATAGAAGCTGCTGATGTAGTTATAATGAATGATGAAACTTCTAAATTAATAGATGGCATAAATATTGCAAAAAGAACGGAAAAGATTGTATGGCAAAATATTATACTTGCTTTATTTGTTAAATTTATAGTTTTATTTTTGGGAGCAATGGGTTTTGCAAATATGTGGCAAGCTGTATTTGCAGATGTGGGAGTAACATTAATAGCTGTTATTAATTCAATTAGAATAATGAAGTATAGTAATATTTAACAAAATAAATAATAACGATATAGAAAATGATTCACATAAATAATATGTGGATCATTTTTTATTTCTAGCAACTCCATTTAAATAATAGAATTCTATGAGATTTTATAATATCATCACTTTATTATGATAATTTATAATTTTTGGAATTAAAAATCATTTATGTAAATTGACCTATTATTTACAAATTTGTTTACAATTTTGTAATTTTATTATATATTTAGAATATGTTGAAAATTTGACCTAAAATGTCGAAAATTTACATTAAATTTGCAAGAAATATTTCTTGCAGAAGGGGGGAAGTTATGAAAAAATATACAAAATCATTTCTAGCATTATCATTATCGTTTACAATAGTTTCTCAAAATATAATGATAATAACAAATGCACAAGAGACAGATTCTGTACAAATTACTGAGAAATTATCATCAAACAAAGTAGCTATTAATGACAATTCTTATCAACCTGATCCAGAAGAAAACCCAAAGTATAATATGGGGCGTCAAGATGAGATGAGTCTTTATAGTACAACTCGTGCATTACCTAATTTACAGGTAAAGCCAATTACTAAACCGAACCTTATTGGGCAAGGTGTGGTTAAGACAAGTAATTTAAATGTTAGAAGTGGACCATCAACTTCTTATGGCGTTATAGGAACAATAACAAGTGGTACTAATGTGGAAGTTTTAGACAGAAGTGGAAGTTGGTATAAAATATCTTATAATAATACATATGGATATGTTTCAGGAACTTATATTACTTTAAGTCCAGCACAGCTAGGAATTGATGTAAGTAAATGGAACGGTTCAATAGATTGGAATAAAGTAAAAGCAAGTGGTGTAGATTATGTAATAATAAGAGCTGGTTACGGTTCTTCTACAGTTGACCCATATTTCCATGAAAATATAAAAGGAGCTATAAATGCAGGTGTTGAAGTTGGAGTTTACTGGTTTAGTTATGCCACTACTAGCGCCAAAGCAAAGATAGAAGCACAAAAATGTGTAGAAACTATTGCTCCTTATAAAGATAAAATATCATATCCAGTATTTTTTGACTTTGAGTATGATAGTGTTGATTATGCATTAAATCAAGGTGTAACAGTGACAAAAAGTTTAGCTACGAGTATGTCTAATGCATTTCTAGATTATGTTGAAAGTCAAGGATATATGGGTGGGTTGTATACTAATAATGATTTTGGAAGTAGATATTTTTCAGATGAGTTGCTTTCATCAAGTTATTTATGGATAGCTCAGTATTCATCTACAATACATATCCAAGACCATATATGATGTGGCAATATACTGATAAGGGTACAATAGAAGGTATTGGTACTTCTACTAGTCCAAAGTACTTTGACATGAACTATACATTCTTATTACCTAAACCTATTAAAGCAATTGATTTATCTAATGCAACTGTAGGTGCAATAAGTCAACAAGAGTATACAGGTAAAGAAATAAAACCAAGTATAAAGGTAAGTTATAGCGGAAAAGAGCTAGTATTAGACAAAGATTATAAGGCTAGTTACTCTAATAATATTTCTGTTGGTACTGCCACTGTAAAAATTACAGGAATTGGAGATTATACTGGAAATATAACAACTTCATTTAAAATAGTTAATAATTCTCCAGATAAGGTCACAGGTTTGACTCTAAAATCTAAAACTACAAACTCTTTAACATTATCATGGACAAAAGTTAGTAATTCAGATGGATATGAAGTTTACAAATATGATGATAGCACTAGTTCATATAAATTATTAAAAACAATTACAGGAAATGCAAATAATTCATATACAGATTCTAACCTTAAAGCTAAGACATCTTATACTTATAAAGTAAGAGCGTATAAAAAGGTCGATAGTAAAACTTTATATGGAGAATACTCTTCATCAATAAAAGGACAAACTGATTCTGAACTTAGTGTAATAAAAACAGGAACAACAAAATCAGGAGTAAATGTAAGAAGCGGACCATCATCAAGCTATGAAAAAGTAGGATATTTAAATGGTGGAACAAAAGTAGAAATAGTAGAAATAGATGCAAAAACAGGATGGTATAAAATAAAATACAATAATGGATATGCATATGTGTCTAATAGTTATGTAATTGTAGAAAAAGAATCTATAACACCGGGAATAACAAAATCAGGAGTAAATGTAAGAAGTGGACCATCAACAAATTATAAAAAAGTAGGATATTTAAATGGTGGAACGAAAGTGGAAATAGTAGGTACAGATGCAAAAACAGGATGGTATAAAATAAAATACAATAATGGATATGCATATGTATCTAATATTTATGTAAGTATTGAAAATGAATCAACAAGACCTGGAATAACAACATCAGGAGTAAATGTAAGAAGTGGACCATCAACAAGTTATAAAAAAGTAGGATATTTAAATAGTGGAACAAAAGTAGATATAATAGGTACAGATGCAAAAACAGGATGGTACAAAATTAAATATAATAACGAATATGCTTATGCGTCTAATCTATATGTAGCTGAAATCAAAACAGGAACAACAAAATCAGGAGTAAATGTAAGAAGTGGGCCATCATCAAGTTATGGAAAAGTAGGATATTTAAATGGTGGAACAAAAGTAAAAATAGTAGGTACAGATGCAAAAACAGGATGGTATAAAATAGTATACAATAAAGGTTTTGCTTATGTTTCTAATTTATATGTAACTATAAATAAATAAGATGATTAAAAAAGTGTGTATTATTCATTGAGAATATACACACTTTTTATATTAAAATAAACAGATAATTTCGCTAGGTGCATAAACAACGAAAATAACTGAATAAACTATTAAAAAAACATTAAATAAAACTATAAGTTTATCTATTAATAAATAAGGATTAGATAATAGCTTTAATTTTTGATATTATAAAAATAGATAAGGCTTGTATAGACTTATTAAAATCAAATCCTAAGTTTATACACGGAATCGTGAAAATTATAGGAGGAACAAATGGTGAAGAGACTGGGTGATGAATGCGAAAATTATAAGGAAAAACATCATTTAATGACTAAATTTATAGATACAATTCCATTTTCCATGTGGCTTAAAGATTTAGAAGGAAAATATGTATTTGTAAATAAAGAGTTTGAAATAGAAACTGGATTAAAAAGAGAAGATATCTTGAATAAAACGGATTATGATATATTAAATAAAGAAGAAGCAGATATATATATAAAAGATGATGAATTTGTTCTGGAAACAAAACAAGGTGTTCACAGATATTATAATATTGGAGAGAAATGTGTAAAAACTACTAAAAATCCATTTCTTAATGATGAAGGAGAGTTACTAGGGATAGCAGGTATATCAGAAGACGTAACAGAAAAAAATAATTTAATAAAAGAACTAAGTAAGCTTAGTATAACAGATGGGGATACGGGATTACTAAACAAAGATTATTTTAATAAAAAAATAAAAGAACTTGATACACCATTAAACTACCCACTGAGCTTAATATTAGGAGATATAAATGATTTAAAGCTTACAAATGACGCCCTTGGACATATTGAAGGAGACAATCTTATTCATAATATATGTTCTATTTTAAAAAAGTCATGTAGAAAAGATGATTTGATTTTTAGAATTGGTGGAGATGAAATAGCCATACTAATGCCACATACAAGTGAAGAAATTGCAAGAAAAATAGAGTTTCGTATAATAGAAAATTGCAAACGTCTAGATAGCAATAAAATACCATGTAGTATATCTTTAGGTGTTGCATGTAAGAAGTCTACTGATGATAATATGAAAAACGTAATAAAAAGAGCGGATAAAGAAATATATAAGCAAAAATTAATTTTGAAAAATGAAGTTTCAGTGATACAAAAACTAGATGATATTATTAATATTTTAGAAAATAAAAATATATATTGTAAAATACATTCAAAAAATGTACTTAAATGTGCTCAAATTATTGGAAATGAAATAAAGTTATCTAAGAGTGAAATGTATGACTTAGAATTATCTGCTAGATATCATCATATTGGAATGATCACAATGACTGATGAAGATATATCAGAAATATTTATTATTAGTAACGACTATAAGCTTAATAAAATAGTAAGTAGCAATGTGGAAGCAAGCTTTAGAATAATGCAGTTAAATCAACAATATTATAAAGTTGCTAGAGCTATACTAACACATCATGAAAACTGGGATGGTAGTGGATTCCCATTTGGATTATGGGGAAAAAATATATCTATTTATTCTAGAATTATACATGTATGTGATGACTATGTACTAGAGATGATACGTGGTATGTATGTAGGGGCTGATGATCCTATCCAAAGGTCTATAGATAAAATTTTATATGGAAGTGGCACAAAGTATGACCCTAAAATCGTAGAGATATTTAAACAAAATTTAGAAAAAATTAAAAATATGGATTATTAAAATACATTGATTTTACTTCAATGTATTTTTATTTTGAAAAGATATAAACTATAAATATTTCGGTTATACAAAACAGTAGGATTTTAAAAGAGTTATTTAGATACTGATTATAAAAATATTCTTATGTAAAACTTGATACTTATATTAAACATTAGTGAATTTTAATGTAACTATGTCGTTTCTAGGCGTATTTTTTATAGGATTAAGTTTCATATATTAAAGATAATAGTGAATAAACTAATTATAGATTTACAAATAAATGTAACTAGATTATGATAGAATTGTAGACATAAAGAGGGAGGGATTAAATGAAAAAATATTTAGGAGAAATAGGACTATTTGGAATAGCAATAATATGGGGAAGTGGGTTTATAGGAACCAAGTTAGCCTTAGATGGAGGACTTAGTACCGTACAAACTTTAACTCTTAGATTCTTCATTGCAAGTTTAATACTAGGAATAATATTTTATAAGAAAATCAAGGAAAATATATCAAAAGAATCTTTAATAGCAGGAGCATTACTTGGAGTATTCTCTTTTGTAGGGTTTGCGACACAGACATTAGGTCTTGTATATACTACTGTTTCAAAAAATGCATTCATTACAGCTGTAAATGTTGTGATAGTACCTTTTATAGGTTTTATTTTATATAAAAGAAAGCTTGATAAAATTGGTGTTATAAGTAGTTTTATGGCACTTGTAGGAATTGCAGTATTATCTTTAGAAGCTGATTTAAGTATTAATTTTGGAGACTTCTTAACATTTATATGTGCTATTGGTTTTGCATTTCACATTTTCTTTACAGGAGAATTTAGTAAAAAATATAATTCGTACGTATTAACAGTTACACAGTTTGTAGTAGCTTTTTTATTGTCCTTAATTTTACAAACGGTAACGGGAGAAACCAATCTTAATGCAACGCCAGTAGGGCTTATGGGAGCATTATACTTAGGAATATTTTCTACTGCCATTGGATTTTTATTGCAAACTATGTGTCAATCAAAAGTAGATCAAACAAGAACAGCTATAATTTTATCTACTGAAGCAGTATTTGGAACAATAATGTCTGTGATAATTTTCCATGAAATATTAACTACTAGAATGGTAGTTGGATGTATAATAATTTTTGTGTCAATTATAGTTGCTGAAACTAAATTATCTTTTCTTAAGAAGAAATGTGTAGAAGAATCCACAAATAAAATAATGGAATCTCAGATGGAGTAAATAAAAAAGGAATCACTTTTTATTAAGGTGATTCCTTTTTTTTATAAATAATTATATATTTAAAATTTCTTTAATTTTATCACATAACATATCTAAATGCTCTGGTTTGTTTATTAAGTCAACTTCGTTAATATTTACATATAATACTGGCGAATAATTGTATTCTTTTATCCAGTTTTCATATCTATTATGAAGATTTGTCCAGTAGGCCACATCCACATCTTTTTCCATGTCACGAGATCTTAATTTTATACGACCTATTATAGTGTCTATTGAACCATCAAGATAAATCATCAAGTCTGGAGTTCTAAGGTGAGGAACCATATCGTTGAATAAATCTCTATAAGTTATATAATCTCTTTTAGTCATTTTGCCATTGTCAAATAAGTTTCTAGCGAATATTTCAACGTCTTCATATATACTTCTGTCTTGTATATTGTTAAGTCCGTTAGCACGTATCTCTTTTTGCTGTTTAAATCTTTGAGCTAAGAAATAAAGTTGTAAATGGAATCCCCATTTGTCTTGGTCTTTGTAGAAATCTTCTAAATAAGGATTTCCGTCAACTTTTTCAAAGTGAGTTTCAAATCCAAGTTTTTCTCCTACTAATTTTGTTAATGTGGATTTTCCTGCTCCCACATTTCCTGCAACAGTTATAAATAAATCCCTATTTGCACATTTGTCACTTTTGTTTTCTAATTTGAACATTCTAAATTTCCCCCTAAAGATGATATAGCTTTTTCAACTTTATCTATAATGTATTTTTTGTCTGACTGGTTATTTAAGAAGTCTAAATCAGAGTTATCAACTTCTATAATGATAGGTTCTTTACCAGTAAAGTTATGTTTAATAGAAAGTGGATTGAAATAATATTTGTACTCATTACGAAGATTATCAATATAATTTCTGTCCATTTGTCTCTCAAAACTTCTATCTCTACTTGCTATTCTTCTCATCAATACATCCGTATTTGAATTTAAATATATGATAATGTCTGGTTGTGGTAAATCATTCACGAATATATTATAAACTTGCTTGTATCTGTGAAATTGATTATTATCAAGTGTAATACCTGCAAAAATAAGGTTTTTTACTATATGGTAGTCACTTACAACTCCATTACATTTGCTAAGTATATTTTTATTAACGTCTTCAAGCTGTTTTACTCTATTGAATAAAAAAAATGCTTCTGTTTGTAAAGCATATTCCTTAATATCAGTATAAAATTTCGATAAAAATGGATTTTCTTCTACGATTTCTCTAAGTAGAGTATAGCCTAGATAGTCGTTAAGTAAGTTTGCCAAAGTAGTTTTACCAGCACCAATAGGGCCTTCTATTGCTATAAATATACCTTTATTATTCATTTATATAATCACCCTCTAAAAATAATGTCCTTAGTATTTTATCAGAAAAAAAAACATTATTCTACTGTTGACTTTATATAATTTTAAAAAAGTGAAAAATTAATGAAATTAAGGTGTATATGGCATATTTACTTATTATAATTATGCTATCATTTATATAAGATGTAATATTATAGGAATGTATCTGGGAGGAATTAATGTGGAAATATATTTAGATAATGCAGCAACATCTTTTCCAAAGCCAAAAGAAGTAAGTGAGGCAGTGTATGATTTTATGACTAACAATGGTACAAGTTCTGGTAGAGGGGCATATAAAAAAGCAATGGAATCAGACTTTATAATATACGAATGCAGGAAACTTATTGGCGAATTATTTAATTTTAATAATCCTAAAAATGTTATATTTACTTCAAATGTAACAGAATCGATAAACATGGTTCTTAGAGGGATGATAAAAGAAAATGATCATGTAATAACAAGTTCATTAGAACATAATGCAGTGTGGAGAACGTTGAAAACTTTAGAAAAAGAAAAAAATATAGATATAAGTAAAGTAAAGTGTGATAAAAATGGCATGACTAAAGCAAATGATGTGGAAAAATTAATAAAAGAAAATACCAAGCTTATTATATTCACTGCAGCTTCAAATGTTATTGGGACCATACAACCTATTAAAGAAATTGGCGAAATCGCAAGAAAAAATGAAATTCCTTTTGTGGTAGATGGAGCACAACTTTGTGGAGCTTATAAAGTAAATATTCAAAAAGATAATATAGATATACTTACATTTACTGGGCACAAAAGCTTACTAGGTCCCATGGGTACTGGGGGTATTATTATAAATTGTGATTATAATATAGAACCTATAAAAAGTGGAGGAACTGGTGGAGATTCTGCATATGAGTATCAAGTAGATTATTATCCAAATAAGTTGGAAACTGGAACTCTTAATGTGAGTGGTATTTGTGGTTTAAGATCTGCTATTAAATTCCTATTAAAAGAAAAAGTAGAAGATATTTATGAAAAGGAAAAATCCTTAACTAAATATGCTTTAAATATTTTATCTAAAGTAAATAATATAGAAATTTATGGACCAAAGGATAGTGAAAAAATCACACCAGTAATATCTTTTAATATAAAAAATAAAAAATCTGAAGAAGTAGCTCATATACTTGGCGATAAATATAATATTATGGTAAGAGCAGGTCTTCACTGTGCTCCTTGTGCTCATGAAGTAATTGGGACTAAAGAAATAGGAACAGTAAGAGTTAGTATGGGTTATTTTAATGAAAAAGAAGAAATAGAAAAATTAGCTTATGCACTAAATAATTTGTAAAAGGAGAAAATAAATGTACATAGAAAAATTAGATTTAAAGTTTATTCAACCTTGTACGACAGATTCAAACAGGATAAGAATTAAAGGAAGCTTTTCACGAAATATTGAAGATTTATTTCCTTATTTAAATACATATTTAAAAACTGCCATTTATAATAAAAAGGCAGGAACGCTGACATTTAATTATGGACCTAAGATAATTATTATGTACAAAGAAGAAGTGGCTGTTTCAAAATTATTAAATGAAACTGATGCTTTTGAAACTTTAGATTACATAAAAAATATTATAAATGATTGTGCTGATAAAACAGATAAAATTACTCCAAATGAAGATATGATAAGACTTCCAAGTCCTATCGATGTATATGGATATTTGCCCAAAATAAACTGTGGTAAATGTGGAGTTGCTACATGTCTTGCATTTTCAACAAAATTAATAAATGGAAGTTTTAAACCAAACAGATGTATCCATTTAGGGGAAAATGGCAATGAAGAAAATAAAGAAGAGGTTGAAAAAATAGTTTTAATGTTAGGATATGATTTATAATAAAAGAATAATTATATTATAGCTTTTAATTGCAAAAAATGGTAATATTATCTATAACCATGATTAATTTTATCAAAATCGAAAATATTTTTAAAAATTTTGTAGAATTTGTTTAATTAAAAAGTCATGGGGTATCTATTACTTATAAGTAAAAAAGATAATATTTATTGGGAGGGTATAATACTATGAAAAAATTTGTATGTACTGTATGTGGATATATTCATGAGGGAGAAACTGCTCCAGAAGTATGTCCAGTATGTAAAGTAGGAGCTGAAAAGTTCGAAGAAATGAAAGGTGAAATGAATTGGGCTGACGAGCATAGAATAGGTGTAGCTCAAGGAGTTGATGAAGAAATAGTTGAAGGACTTAGAGCAAACTTCACTGGAGAATGTACAGAAGTTGGTATGTACTTAGCAATGAGTAGACAAGCTGATAGAGAAGGGTACCCAGAAGTTGCTGAAGCTTACAAAAGAATAGCTTTCGAAGAAGCAGAACATGCTGCTAAATTTGCTGAATTATTAGGTGAAGTAGTAGTTGCTGATACTAAAGAAAACTTAAGAGTTAGAGTTGATGCTGAATATGGAGCTACTGAAGGAAAATTAAAAATAGCTAAGAGAGCTAAAGAATTAGGATTAGATGCTATACATGATACAGTTCATGAGATGTGTAAAGATGAAGCTAGACATGGTAAAGCATTCTTAGGATTATTAGAAAGATACTTTGGATAAGATTTCCTATAAATAAATTAGCAACAAATTAAAATATGCTTTTTCTTATAATGAGTGGTTTTATTAACTATTTATTGTGAGGATGAGCATATTTTTTTATATAGTGGATATTATAATAAAAAAATTATTTTAATAAAATGATTGACAATATGAAAAAAAATGCATATCATTAATAAAAACTAACAAAATAAATTTAATGTTTTAAATTAAAATTTAGAAAGGGAAAAATCATGGAAAAATTAGAAAAGAATTTAACTGCAAAATTTTATAACTTTTTCTATTTTATGTTCTGGGGCTTTTATTTTAGCGCTGGCTACTTATTTTGCAGAAAAAAATATAAAATCTTTTCTAATGGGTTATTATAGGTGTTAATATATCTATAAGCATGAATAATTAAGTGTAGTTTAAATTTGTTTATTCCAGAGGACTCATTACGAGTTCTCTTTTTTATTACAAAAAATTAAGGAGGAAGTAAAAATGGTAGTGATTTTAAAACCAGGGACTAGTGAAGAGGAGATAAAAATGATAATAAAAGAACTAGGAAGTTTAAATGTATCAGTGGACAAAAGTAAGGGAACAGAATGCACCATACTAGGATTAGTTGGAGAAACTAGAAACATAGATCCGTGGTTTATTGAATCTCATGAATGTGTGCAAAAGGTTATGAAGGTACAAGAAACTTTTAAAAAAGCAAATAGAATGTTTCACCCAGAAAATACAGTTGTAGATGTTTGTGGTAAAAAAATTGGTGGAAAGAAAATTGCTATGATAGCTGGTCCTTGTTCAGTGGAAAATGAAGAACAAATAAAATTAGTTGCAAAAGAAGTTAAAAAATATGGAGGAGGATTTTTAAGAGGTGGAGCATTCAAACCTAGAACATCACCATACAGTTTCCAAGGTCTGAAATACGAAGGACTTGATTTGTTAAACAAAGCGAAAAAAGAAACTGGACTTCCAATAGTAACAGAAATAATGTCTCCTTGTGATATACCAAAATTCGTAGAATGTGCAGACATAATTCAAGTAGGCGCTAGAAATATGCAAAACTTTGATTTGCTAAAAGAGTTGGGAAAAATAAATAAACCTATTTTATTAAAAAGAGGTTTATCAGCAACGATTGAAGAGTTATTAATGAGTGCAGAATACATTATGGCTGGAGGAAACGAAAATGTTATTCTTTGTGAAAGAGGAATAAGAACTTTTGAAACTTATACAAGAAATACACTGGACTTAAGCATAATTCCAGCTATTAAAAAATTAAGCCATCTTCCAGTAGTAGTAGATCCAAGTCATGCTACAGGAAAATGGTGGATGGTTGAATCTCTTTCAAAAGCAGCCATAGCTGTAGGTGCGGATGGTCTTATTATAGAAGTTCATAACGATCCTAAAAATGCATTGTGTGATGGGGCGCAATCTATAAAACCAGAGGTATTTGCAGATTTAATGGGTGAACTTAAAATAATTGCAAATGCAGTGGGAAGAGAAATATAAATTTCACCTTAAATAAAGAAAGGAGGGCAAAAATGGGAAATTTAAAAATTTATCCATCAAAGTTAAAAGGAGAATTAAAAATACCGCCTTCAAAGAGTATGGCACATAGAGCAATTATTTGTGCAGCTTTAAGTGATAAATTATGTAGAATTGATAATATAGATTATTCAGATGATATTATCGCAACAATAGAGGGCATGAAGTCTTTAGGAGTAATAATTACAAAATATGAAGATTATGTGGAGGTAGTTGGAGTATACAAAGATATACAGGATACAAGAAAAAATAAAGTAATAGATTGTAATGAGTCAGGATCTACTTTAAGATTTTTAATTCCAATATCTTTGTTATTTGAAGGGGCTAGTAGATTTATTGGAAGAGGAAACCTAAGAAAAAGACCACTTACCACATACTACAATATCTTTGATAAACAAAATATAAAATACTCTTTTGAAAAAGATATTCTAAACTTGGAAGTAGAAGGAGCATTAAAAGGTGGAACTTTTGAAGTTGAGGGGAATGTAAGCTCCCAATTTATTAGTGGTTTATTATTTACACTACCACTATTAAAAGAAAATTCAAAAATAATAATTACCACTGATTTGGAGTCAAAATCTTATGTAGATTTAACTTTAAAAGTAATAAAAGATTTTGGAATAGAAATAAGTAATAATAATTACGAAGAATTTATAATAAAGGGAAATCAAAAATATGAAGGACGTAATTACAGAGTGGAAGGTGATTATTCTCAAGGTGCATTTTTCTTATGTGCTGATGCCATAGGTAATGAGATTTTATGTAAGGATATTAATATCGACTCTCTTCAAGGAGATAAAGAAATTATTAATATTTTAAGAAAAATGAATGTGGATATTATAGCAAAAAAAAATGAGATTGAAGGTAAAAGAAGAAAAAAATTAAAATCAACTTATATTGATGGAAGTCAGTGTCCAGACATAATACCTATTATTACTTCAGTAGCAGCTTTGGCAAAGGGAAAAACTGAAATAGTAAATGTGGGAAGACTTAGAATAAAAGAGTGTGATAGACTTTCTGCTATAACTAGTGAACTTAATAAACTTGGAGCAAATATTATTGAAAAAGAAGACAGTATAATAGTTGAGGGTGTAGATGAATTGGAAGGTAATGTAGAAGTCTGGAGTCATAAGGATCACAGAATAGCCATGACGCTAGCCATAGTATCAAGTAGATGCAAAAAACCTATAGTAATTAAAGACTATGACTGTGTATCAAAATCCTATCCGAAGTTTTTTGAAGATTTTGAAAAAATAGGAGGTATAAGTGTTGAGTGGAATGTGGGGCAATAATATAAAGATTTCTATTTTTGGAGAATCTCATGGAAGTGCTATTGGAATTAATGTAGATAATTTGCCTTCTGGATTCACTTTAGATATGAAAGAAGTTACTAGGGAAATGAAAAGAAGATCTCCTGGTAATAATAATCTTTCAACATTAAGAAAAGAGGATGATGAGCATGAAATATTAAGTGGATATTTTGAAGGGAAAACTACAGGAACTCCTCTTTGTGCAATTATTAGAAACAAAGATAATAAATCAAAGGATTATTCTAAGATTAAGGATGTGATGAGACCTGGCCATGGAGATTATCCAGGCTTTGTAAAATACAGTGGATTTAATGATTATAGAGGAGGAGGTCATTTTTCTGGAAGAATAACAGCACCTATGGTATTTGCAGGAGCAATTTGCAAGCAAATATTAAGAAAAGAAAAAATTGAAATTGTAGCTCATATTCAATCCATAGGAGAGATAAAGGATAAAAGTTTTCTAGACTGTGATTTAGATAAAGAATTAATAAACTCTTTAAAATATGGAGAATTTCCTTTAATAAATAAAAATTTAGAAGATAAAATGAAAAATAAAATTCTAAATGCTAGAAAAGAAGGTGACTCAGTAGGAGGAGTTATAGAATGTATAATTTTAGGTGTGGAAGCAGGGATAGGAAGTCCTTTTTTTGACTCTGTTGAATCAACTCTAGCTCATTTGATGTTCTCAGTTCCAGCTGTAAAAGGAATTGAGTTTGGAAGAGGATTTAATATAACAGAGATGAAAGGTTCAAAAGCCAATGATGAGTATTATTTAGATGAAAAAAAAATTAAAACAAAAACTAATAATAATGGTGGAATAAGTGGTGGAATAACAAATGGTATGCCAATAATATTTAGGGTGGCAATAAAACCAACTCCCTCAATATATAAAGAACAAGGTACTGTGGATATACGAACTATGGAAGAAACTACTTTAAAAATTGAAGGAAGACACGATCCTTGTATTGTTCAAAGAGCGTTACCTGTTATAGAAGGAGTTAGTGCCATTGGAATTTTAGATCTTATTAAAAATAGATAAAATAGGGGGAAGAATAGTGGATTTATATGACTATAGAAAAGAAGCTTTAATTAAAAACAAAAGTAATATAAAAATAGGATACCAAGGAATAAAAGGATCTTTCAGCGAAGAAGCAATGATTGAATTCTTTGGAGAAAATCAAAATGAAGTAAGCTATGACAAATTTGAAGATGTGTTTATAGCTTTAGAAAAAGATGAAATAGATTATGGGATTTTACCTTTTGAAAATTCATGTACTGGAGCAATAACTGCTGTATATGATCTGTTATCAAAATATGGATTCTACATTGTGGGAGAAGAGTGTATAAAAATAAAACAGAATCTGTTGGGGATAAACGGTTCTAGACTTGAGGATATTGAAGAAGTTTATTCTCACCCTCAAGGTTTTGAACAAAGTAAAAATTTCTTGAAAAATCATGATAACTTGAAATTGATATACTTTTACAACACAGCCATAAGTGCAAAACATGTTTCAGATTTAAATGATAAAAGCAAGGCAGCTATTGCCAGTGAAAGAGCAGCAAAAATTTATGGACTGGATATAATAGACAAAGAAATAAACGACAATGAAAGTAACAATACAAAGTTTGTAATAATTAGCAAAAAACTAGAGTTAAGTAATGATTGTAATAAAATGACTGTAACATTTTCTTTAGATAACAAATCAGGAACCTTATATAATTTTCTTAAACATTTTGCAGAAAATAAAATTAACATGGTAAAAATAGAATCTCGACCAAGTAAAAGCAAGTTGTGGGAATATGTTTTATATGTTGATTTTGAAGGTAATATTAACGATGAAAATGTAAAAAATGCCATAAATATAATCGAAATAAAAAGTAAGTATTTTAAGTTACTGGGGTGTTATAAAAAGAAAGAAATTTAAGAGGTGTTTTATGAAAATATTAATTGTAGGCCTTGGCGTAATTGGTGGAGGATATGCAATGGCCCTAAAAGAAGCAGGATATAAAGAAGTTTATGGAGTAGACAAAAATGCAGGCACTTTAGATAAAGCAAAAAAACTAGGTATTATAAAAGAAGGTTTTATAAATGAAGATGAAATAATTTCTAAGATGGACTTAATCGTTCTTGCCATATATCCTAATTTAGTAAAAAAATTTATTATTAGAAATAAAAATAAATTTAAGAAAAATGCTTTAATTACAGATGTGACAGGAATAAAAGAGTTATTTATTCATGATATAACTGAAATCTTGCCAGAAAATATTGATTTTGTATTTGCTCATCCCATGGCTGGAAGAGAAAAAAAAGGCATAGATTATGCTACAAATAAAGTATTTGAAGGTGCAAATTTTTTAATAATTGAAAATAATAAAAATAAAGAAGAAAATTTAAAACTAATAGAAAGACTTGCCTATGAAATGGGTTTTAAGCATATTAGAAGAACTACTCCTAAGTTTCATGATGAAATGATAGCATTTACAAGCCAATTGCCACATGTTCTTGCTGTAGCCTTAATAAATAGTGATTGGGACGATAGAAATACAGGAGCATTTATTGGTGATAGCTATAAAGATTTAACTAGAATTGCAAATATGAATGAGGAATTGTGGAGTTTATTATTTTTAGGAAATAAAGAAAATGTGCTTACTGTTATAAATAGCTTTGAAAAGGAAGTAAATAAAATAAAAAAATGTATAGAAGATGAAGATAAAAAAGGATTAGAAGAATTATTTATAAAATCTACAATGAGAAGAGAAAATTTATGCAAATAAACTGTAAAAAATAATTGAGAAAGGATAATATTTAAATTAAAATATGGAAATTGATTATTTGAATAAAAAAAAAGCTTAAAGGAATAATTTATATTAAACCTTTAAGCTTTTTAATTTGCTATTTAAATATATTAAGCAGCTATATCATCTGAGTTAGTTCCACGAACTACATCAGCAGTAGTTATTTTGTAATTTTTGAATATTGCATATCCTATGAAACCAGCAGCTATTGATACTACGATACAACCAGCAGCAGTTATTAAAACTTGCATTGGTGGGTTGTAAGCAAACATTACTGCGAAACCAGCTATTGGAGTAGCAGTTCCTGGAGAGTTGTTTACAAGTCCCATTAAAGCTATTATTACACCAGACATTGCACCACCTATAAAGTTAGTAACATATACTGGTATTGGATTAGCAGATATTAAGTCAGCTTGAGTTAATGGCTCTATAGCAACTGATATATTATCTTTCTTAGAACCAAACTTCATTTTTGAGAAGAATACAAAGTTCATGAAAGAAGAACCAAATACTGATAATGCACCTATTGCCATTGGAGCACCAGTTAAACCTATCATAGCTGTTAAAGCCATTGAACTAAGTGGAGCAGTAGCAACAACTGTTATTAAACCACCAAGTATTACACCCATTAATATTGGAGATGCAGATGATGCTTGAGTTAATACTGTACCAACAGTTTCAAGAACACCGTTTACAATTGGACTAGTAAATTGTCCTATACCGAAAGCAAGTGGTGCAGCAACTAATATTATAACGATTAAATCAAGTCCAGCAGGAACTTTTTCCTCTAACTTCTTAATTACAAATGATATTAGGTAACCAGCTATAAATCCTGGTAGTATCTTGAAGTTTAAACATGTAAGACCAACCATTACAGCATATACTGGAGAAACTCCAAGAGCTAATGGTACTAAAGTTGCAGCTGCAACACCACCTAATGAACCGTTTGCTGCTCCAACGTTTTCAAGGAATTTTATTCCTAAAACTTCACCAAAGAATGAGAAGTGGAAAGCTTCAACTAAGAATGATGCAACTGCAGCGTTTGCAAGTCCACCCATTGCCTTCATACCTTGTGGCGCTTTGTAACTAAATAAAGTAAATAGTGCTAATACTACTAATAATAAAGCAGTACCTGTTAAAATTTGAATCATATCGATTTCCTCCTAAAATTATTGCTAATTCCTCTGAAATAGTTTAAGGAATTAAATTTTCAAGGATAAGCCTTTCCTCAATTGATGAAAGATTTCCTCTTACGTATAAAAAACATTTTACATTATAATTATTAATTTGTAAACACATTTTTCGACAAAAAATTTCAAAAAGCAAAATTTTATATAAATTCTAAAAATTTCATTAAATTATAAAGTTTAAAATATGAATATTTTTAAGAATTCATTTAAGTGTCTATTATGGTAAAAACTGAATAATATTAAATAAAAAGAATTTTATATATGTATTAGTAAAATTCTTTTTTATTTTTTTATAAAAAATGGTACAATATTTATAATTTATATATAAATAGATATTGCAAAGGAGATATTTATGATTTTAATAAAAAATGGTAGATTAATTGATCCATTGAGTAAAAAAGATGAAGTAGTAGATATAGCTATTGAAGATGGAAAAATTAAAAAAATTGGCAAAATAGAAGTTAATGAAAAATTTAAGGAAATAATAGATGCAAAAGGATATATAGTTTCTCCAGGGCTAATTGATGTTCATGTGCATTTTAGAGATCCAGGTTTCACATACAAGGAAGACATATTAACTGGAGCAAAATCTGCAGCAAGAGGTGGATTTACAACTGTTATTTGTATGGCAAATACAAAACCTGTAGTTGATAATGTTGAAACTTTGAATTATATAAATGAAAAAGCAAAAGAAGCGTGCATTAATGTACTTCAAGTTGGTAGTATAACAAAAAGTTTTAGAGGAAAAGAATTAACAAACTTTGAAGAACTTTTAGAAAATGGTGCTGTAGGATTTAGTGATGATGGTATAGCTATAATGGATACAGAAATCTTGTATGAAGCAATGAATAAAGCAAAGGAACTTGATGTGCCGATAAGCCTTCATGAAGAAGATTCTAACTTTATAGAAACTGCTGGTGTAAATGACAGTGAAATAGCTAAAAAATTAGGTCTTAAAGGTGGAGCAAAAACTTGTGCAGAAGATATTATGGTAGCTAGAGATTGTATGATTGCCTTGGAAACAGGAGCAAAAGTAAGTATACAGCATATAAGTTCAGGTGTAGCAGTAGAAACAGTAAGGTTTGCAAAATCACTTGGAGCAAAAGTTTATGCAGAGGCGGCGCCTCACCACTTTACTTTAACTGAAGAAGATGTACTAAAACATGGGTCATTGGCAAAGATGAATCCACCACTTAGAACAGATAAAGATAATCAAACAATAATTGAAGGATTAAAAGATAATACAATAGAAATAATAGCAACAGATCATGCACCACATATTATGGAAGAAAAAAATCGTGTATTTGCCGCTTGTCCAAGTGGTATCATAGGTTTGGAGACATCTTTAGCTTTAGGCATAACATCTTTAGTAAAAGAGAACCATTTAAGCTTAATGAGCTTATTAGAAAAAATGACTATAAACCCTGCAAAACTGTATAATTTAGACAGAGGATATATTAAAGAGGGAGCTATTGCAGATATTTTAATATTTAATCCAGGTGAAGAATGGATAGTAAAAGATTTTGATTCTAAATCAAGCAACTCTCCTTTTATAGGTGAAAAACTATTAGGAAAAGTTAAATACACAATTAGTGAAGGAAAAATTGTTTATACTGACAAATAATCCTAAAATGTACTTACCTATGCTATAATTTAATTGAAAATATATCTTAGGGGGTAACATATGACAAGGGGAAGTAAATTTAATGTGGGAATAAATAATATAACTATAGACCGTTTCACTCTATTGAGATACAAATTAATTTTAGATGAGTATATTAAATCTAATAACCTTTGGGAAGAAAATGCTCGTGAATGTTGGCTATATGATTTAATAGATTTTAAACTAAAAGGTGACGTAGGACTAACATATAGAAGTATAAGAGTTTTAGAAGACAACTGGGGATTTGATAGTGATAAAGATGACATTGATGATTATATTAACAGACACATGGCTAAATTTATGGCAAAATCAACTAAATAAGTAAAAAATATTTTGTGAGTTATAAACTTTTACGACCACCTTCATGGTTTTGGGGGTGGTCATTATTTTTCATGGGAGAGAAAAGATGATATATAAAATAATATTGAATTTGATAATTAGTGTAAATATATTTATATATGGTTTAGAAAATCATGTGTTGCTTAATAAAATTAGTTACCCAATAGTAGCTATTTTAATTTGCATTAGTTTATCATTGTATATGTTATATATAATTAAAATAAATGACAATTTGCTACTCATAAATATTATATTTATGTTAATAGTTACTTACTTTTATAATCCATGTTTTATGATTTTGGTAATCTTGAGTGTTGAGTATATTTTAGAGAAAAAATATGATGTATTTTATTTATATTCTCTTATAATTGTATATTTTTTAGGGGCTATTAAGATTAATCTCAGCTATACTAACATATTCTTAGGTTTTGTTGCATGTATTTTTATTTATAATATTATAAAATATGAAGAAAAAATATATAAGTTGGAAAAGTACAATTATGATTTAAAGGATAAAAATTTTCATTTGGAAGAGACACGAAAAGAAGAAAATAAAATTAACTATAATAGTATACAGTCGGTAAAAATTGAAGAAAGAAATAATATTTCTCAAAAGCTTCATGACAAAATTGGTCATACGTTAGCTGGAAGTATTATGCAGTTAGAGGCTCTTAAAATTATTATAAAAAGTGATGAAGAAAAAGGATTTATTATTTTAGATAAAATAATAGAAAATTTAAGAGAAGGTATGGATGATATTAGATATACTTTAAAAAAGATAAAGCCTAATGTGGAGGAGCTAAATATTAATAATTTAAAAGTTATGATGGATAATTTCTCTAAAAAATCAAACATTAAAACAGAGTTGACGCTAGAGGGGGATTTAAATGAAATCAACTTAATATATTGGAAGAATATTTTAGAATGTATGTCAGAAATTTTTACGAATAGTATTAAATACTGCAACGGAGACTCAATTAATGTACATATAAGTGTTTTCAATAAAATTATTAGAGTTCATATAAAAGATAATGGTAATTACCAAGGGGAAATAAAAAAAGGCATGGGACTTCTTGGTATTGAAGAAAGAATTGTAAATTTAGGTGGAGATGTACATTTTAATAATGAAGAAGGTTTTTCAAGTTTAATTATACTTAAGAGGTGAAAATATGATACGTTTGGTTATTGTTGATGATGATATATTAATAAGAGAAAGTTTAAAAATAATTATTGGAATAGATGAGGAAATAGAAGTTGTGGCAACATTAGAAAATGGGAAGGAATGTATTGAATTTTTAAATGAAAATAAAGTTGATATAATTTTACTTGATATGAGAATGCCAATAATGGGTGGAGAAGAAGTATTAGCAGAAATAAGAAGGCGAAAAATAGATGTGAAGGTTCTTATACTTACAACTTTTGATGAAGAAAATTTAATCTCATCAGCCATAAAACATAGTAGCAATGGATATTTATTAAAAAGCAGCAAACCAGACAAAATAATAAGTGGAATAAAGTCAATGTATATGGGTAACGGAGTTTTTGAAGCTGACATAGTATCCAAACTTGTGATTAATAATAACAACAGTGATGATAATACTAAAGGCAATATATTAGAAAAATATGATTTAAGTGAAAGAGAAAAAGAAGTAGTAAAGTTTATTGCAAAAGGTTTCTCCAATAAGGAAATAGCCGGGGAAATATTCTTATCAGAAGGAACTGTAAAAAATCATATAACTTCTATTTTATCTAAAATGGATTTAAAACATAGAACTCAAATTGCTATTACATATTTAAATGGAAAATAGTAAAGCTGACAAAATTAAATGTCAGCTTTTTTTATTAAAAATACAGATTTTAGAATGATTAAGTTTATTATTCGTGACTTTAGTCATGTTGAAGTTATGACCATGTGTACTTAAAACTATTCATTAATTTTCATATAATTAAAGCATAAAGAAAAAATATGAGGGGTGATGAAATGAAGTATGTGGAGATAAAAGGATTATATAAAAATTTTGGGGAAATAAATGCATTAGAAAACTTAAACCTTTCTATAGAAAAAGGTGAAATATTTGGTTTGCTTGGACCAAATGGAGCTGGAAAAAGTACAACTATTAATATACTTACAACTCTACTTGAAAAAGACAAGGGAATCATAAAAATATGTGATGAAGAAGTAAGAAAAAATGATGCAAATATGAGAGGTAAGCTAGGAATAGTACCTCAGGACTTAGCTATATTTGAAGATATGACGGCATTGGAAAATGTAATGTTTTTTGGTAGTTTGTATGGATTAAAAGGAAAAGATTTAAAAGAGAAATCATTAAGTGCATTACAGTTTGTAGGATTGGAAGAAAGTAAGAAATTAAGTAAAACTTTTTCTGGAGGTATGAAAAGAAGACTAAATATAGCTTGTGGTATAGTTCATAATCCAGAACTTTTAATTCTGGATGAGCCTACTGTTGGCATAGATCCACAGTCTAGAAATCATATAATGAAGTCCATTAAAACTTTGAACAAAAATGGATGTACTGTAATTTATACAACACACTATATGGAGGAAGTTGAAGCACTTTGTAATAATATTGCAATTATTGATAAGGGAAGAGTAATAGCAGAGGGAAGTAAAGAAAGTTTAAAAAATTTAATCACTAACAAAAACAAATTTGAAGTTATAGTAAATGATATTACTTCTGTAAACGAAAAAGATTTTAATAATATAAAAGGTATAGATAGCGTTGAATTTAAAGACAACAAAGTAATTGTAAGTATTGATAGAGAAATTAATGGATTAAATGAGCTTTTGTTATATTTAAGTAGTAAAGATATTAAAATTTTAGATATAAAAAGTCAAATACTAACTTTAGAAGATGTATTTTTAAACTTAACAGGAAGAAAACTTAGGGATTAAGGGGGACGTATTTATGAATATAATATTATCCTCCATAAAAAGAGGACTTAGAGATAAAAACACAGTCTTATCAAATATATTTTTGGCTCTTCTCCTTCCTTATATATTTTCAATAATATTCTCTTTTGAAGGTGGAAAAGAAGATATTAACTTAGCTATTGTTGGTAATACTAAAAGTTCAATTATAAACTCTTATTGCGAAGCTTTAGAAAAATTTGATGATAATAATAGTAAAATAAACATAGATTATAAAATTTACAGTGAAAATGAATTTGATAAAAATAATTTACCAAAAAGCAATAGCTTAATAGTAAATATTGATGAGAAAGATAAAAAAGTTAACGTTGGTGAAAGTAGCGATATTAGTATGGGACAAGAATCAGTAAAAAAACTTACTGAAGAGTTTTTCAATTCTATATCTGTATATGAGTCATTAAACAAAGAGAATTATACACCAACAAATGTAACAAACATGATAAAAAATGAAAAGTATAATGTAAGTGAAAAATCAAAATCCATATTAGATGATATGGAATATGGTGAGTATTTTGCCTTAGTAATGTTAGAAATGGCGATTTTAGTAGGAAGTATTCATGCTTTTAAAAATACATTTTATATTAAAGAGAAGTTAGGAAATAGGGTGAAAATATCTCCTGCAAAAGTTTCATCACTTCTATCTTTAGAATTAGTAGGATCATTTTTCCTTATATTTTCCCAAGGGTTAGTAATGCTAGGAGCTGCAGTTATATTTTACGGAGTAAATGTAAACATAAACAATATTTTACCAATATTATCCATAATCGGTTTACTTAGTTTATTTGCTGTTTGTCTAGGCATTTTTACCACAGCTTTAGGTAATAAAAAAAACAGTGGAGACAATATTTGCTCTTTTATAGTTACAGTACTTGCCTTAGCATCAGGACAGCTTATGCCACAAATGAGTGATAGTTTTGATAAGATATCTTTAATAAAATTAAATCCTTTTTTATGGATAAGTAAAGAATTAAATAATCTTGTAGCCTACAATAGTAGTGAAAACTTACTTATGACAGTAGTCATAACTTTAACTGCATCATTAATTTTAATGGTTATATCTACAATATTATTAAAAAGAAAAGTGGTGAGATAAAATGAAGAATATTTTAGTAATACTTAAACATAATTTAAAGTCAATAATGAAGGGATGGTTTTTATTAATACTTGTTTTTCCCATAGCTATAAATTTATTTGTAAATGTAATGATAAATAGAGTTAATACAAATGAGAATATAATGAACGATTCATTTAATATAGTAGTTTATTCTAAAGACAAAAGTGAAATTGTAAATAAAATTATGCCTAAAGAAAAGTTTTCTAAGGTATTTTATGTTAACAGTAAAGAAGATGTAAAAAAGACCTTCGAAAAAGAAAATGTGTCAGTTGGAGTTGTAATAAACAGCGAGAATATATACAAAGATGTAAAAAATAATGAAAAAGATATTGTAGAAGTTATAAGAAGTGAAAATGACAGCGCCAAAGAATATGTGCTTAGTGTTTTAAACACAAGTCTTAGTCAAATATGGGCTTTTGGAAATAATCTAGAAGAATACAACAATCTTTATAAAAAATATGAAAATGAAAAATATAAATTTGTATATGAAAAGACAAATATACAAGAAGTAGTTCTTTATATGAACATGTTTGGTTTATTTACAATGGCATTTTTATTTATAGCAGGGAGGGGAATAAATCCTTTATTGAAAGAAAAAGAATTAAAAATTGATAAAAGAATTTTAGTTTCAAAGGTGAGTAAAGTTGAATATGCCCTAGGCCATATATTAGGATGTTTTATTTTACTTTTACTTCAAAGTATTACATTAGTTGCATCATTTTATTTTTTTAATCCTGATTTTAATGTTAACTTTTTCTATATGATTTTATTGTCATTTGTACTTTCTGTTGTAGGAATAGCCCTAGCGTTAACTGTACTTAGTATATCAAATAGTTCAAGTATGTATTACACCTTATTATCTATGATAGTCATACCTATATGCTTATTAAGTGGAGGATTTGTTCCAACTAATTTTATGCCACAAATGGTACAGAATTTTTCATTAGTACTACCTTTAACTTGGGTAAATTCAGCATTTAACCAGATTTTAAATAATGGAAGTAATTCAAAAATATTTATAGATTTACTTGTGGCCATGTCAATTTCAGTAGTACTTATTATGATTTATCTTGTAGCTGAAAAAAATAAAAAAAATAAAATGTCTTATTAGTATATTAAAAACATTTAGCCATCACTTTCAAATTAAGGAGGTGGTGGTTTTATTTCTTTTAATAGTAAAATGTTTAGAACCCTATATTACTAGTGTATAATATAATTATTAGTAAAAATATATTACATAAGATAATAAATTAGAAAAAGGAGTATGAATATGTTAGAGTATAAATTTGATACACAATTATTAATTGAAGGAACTGATCTTAGTGAAAATGAAATAAATGACTACATAACAGAAAATATTGAAGGAGATTGTTTACTGGCTGTTGGTGATGAAAGTTTAATTAAAATTCACTTCCACACTAACACTCCATGGAAGGTTCTTGAATACTGCGTTTCAAAGGGAGATATTCATGATGTTGTAATTGAAAATATGGATAGACAAGCCAGCGGACTTCAAGGATAGTATTATTTTGGGAGGAATATATGAAAATTAATGAATATCAAGAATTGGCAAAGAGAACAATGAATAAAGATTTAAGTGAAAAAGATATGTTAATAAATGGAGTTATGGGACTTTGTGGTGAATCAGGAGAGGCGATAGACATTGTAAAAAAACATATAGCTCATAATCATGAATTGGATAAAGAGCATTTGGCAAAGGAACTTGGTGATGTTGCTTGGTATTTAGCTGAAACAGCTACTGCTTTAGGATATTCATTAGAAGATATATTTAAAATGAATATTGATAAATTGAAAAAAAGATATCCTGATGGATTTGATAGTGAAAAATCTATTCATAGAAGAGAAGACGATATTTAAAAATAATTAAAATATCCTATTTTCATTTGGAGAATAGGGTATTTTTATGTGAATTAATTGACATAAATGCATAAAATAAATTACCATTATAGTGGAAATACATATTATTGTACAGGGGAGATTTTATGATGATAAAAATAATAGTAAGTGGTCTTGGAAATACAGGAAGAGAAATAGTAAAATGTATAAATGAAACTGAGGGAGTAGAAGTATTTTGTGCAGTTTCAGATCATGATTTAAAAGGGGTAGATTTTAAAATATATCCAAAGTTTAGTGATATACAAGGAAAAGCAGATGTAATAATAGATTTTTCGAAAGCATCTAGACTAGAAGAAATTTTAGACTATGGTGTAAGTACTAAAACACCAGTAATTATAGGTACTACAGCTCACAGTGATGAACAAAATGAGAAAGTTAAAGAAGTATCAAAATTAATACCAGTATTTAAATCTTCAAATACATCAATTGGTATAACTGTAATGCTTCAATTAGTAAAAACAGCCACTAGATTATTAGATGGATTTGATATAGAAATAATAGAAAAACACCACAATAGAAAAGAAGATTGTCCATGTGGAACGGCTTTTATGACAGCAGATGCTATAAAAGAAGTAAGAAATGAACTTACAAATATTTATGGAAGACATGGAAAAAATGCTAAAAGACAAGAAAATGAACTAGGCATACATACTATAAGAGGTGGAACAATTATAGGAGACAACGATGTGATTTTTGCAGGAGATGATGAAGTACTAGAAATAAAACATAAAGCTGGTTCAAATATGATATTTGCCAAAGGCGCTGTTATGGCAGCTAAGTTTATTGTAAATGCAGAAAATGGATTATACGATATGAATGATGTTTTACTAGGATAATAAATATAAGTGATAGAATATTATAAATATAATAAGTCAAAGATTTCTTCCTATGATATAATAATCAAGGTATTGGTAAAATTAGGAGGAAAATAATGAAGAATAAAAAATATTATATTGTAGTATCACTAGTATTAGTAGGTTTATCTGCTATTATGTTTCTAATACATTACTTAGTATTTGGCCAAGCTGTAAACACAGCATATTATTCATTAATGAATTTATGTTTTATTCCTGTAAACAGTTTAGTTGTCACATTAATATTGGAAAGATTAATAGATTATAAAGCTAAGCAAGAAAGAATGGAAAAGCTTAGTATGTTAATTGGACTATTTTTTACTGAAGTAGGATACAAATTGATGCGTCTAATTATAAAAGCAGATAAAGGAGGTAAAAACTCTATAACTTCTTTTAATAATTTGGATGAAGTAAAAAATCAAGTGGAAAAACATAATTATACTATTGATATGAAGGATATAGATCTGGATGAAATAAAGGATGTTTTACTTGAAAATAGCAACCTATTAGTGAATTTAATCAGTAATGAAAATATAACAGAACATGAAATATTTACAGATTTACTTATGTCCGTAATACATTTAAGAGACGAGATTATTTTTTACAAAAATGATAAAAACAATCAGTTAGATATTAGTCATTTAGAAAAAGATATTTTAAGAGTTTATAAAAATATTGCTATGCAATGGGTTGATTACTTAAAGTATTTAAATAAATCTTATCCATTTTTATACAACAATGCAATTAGATTAAATCCATTTAGATTTAGTCAAGCTAAAAAGATTTACTAGGTTATAAGACTTAGTAAATCTTTTTATATATTAGAATATAATGTTTGAAAGCCTAGGCAACTAACTCTATACTAATATTATAAAATAAAATGAAAATGGGGGATTTGTAGTGAAGATAATTGAAACTAAGAACCTAACAAAATCGTATAAGAAAAATAGAGGAATTGAAAATATTAATATAAGTGTAAATGAAGGAGAAATTTACGGATTTATTGGACCAAATGGTGCAGGAAAATCTACTACAATAAAGACATTACTAAACTTCATATATCCAACTGGTGGAAGTGCAACCATATTTGGAATGGATATTGTAAAAGATAATTGTAAAATAAAAGAAAGCATAGGATATGTGCCTAGTGAAGTTAAATATTACGACACAGTTAAAGTAAAGGATATAATGAAATATGCTCAAAGTTTTTATCCAAATGTTAGTGATGAAGAATTATCACAAATATGTACAGATTTAGAATTAGACATGGAAAAGAAAATGGAAGAACTTAGTTTAGGAAATAAGAAAAAAGTAGCAATTGCACAAGCTTTAGTTCAAAATCCAAAACTTTTAATTTTAGATGAACCTACTAATGGTCTAGATCCTCTAATGCAAAAAAAGTTATTTAATATATTAGTGAAAGAGAAGGAAAAAGGAAATACTGTTTTCTTATCATCTCACAATTTGAACGAAGTACAAAGTTTATGTGATAGGGTAGCTGTAATAAAAGAGGGAAAAATAATAGATGTAATTGAACTTGAAAAGGCTACAAAGACTCTAGGTCTAAAAGTTACATTAAGCAGTAAGGGTATTAATGAAGAAATAATACTAAATTTAGGTGGAAAGATTTTAAATAAGTCAAATAACAACTCATTTGTCTTCCTTTATTACAAAGATGCAAATTATTTAGTTAAAGAATTAAGCAAATATACTATTGATGAATTATTAATAGAAAAAGAAGACCTAGAAGATACTTTCTTAAATTATTATGAAAATAAGGAGGAAGATAAATAATGAATATATTTAAATTTGAGTTTAAAAGACTATTAAAATCATGTCTTATTTGGTCAGTAGTTTGTGGTATGATGATAGCTTTATTTATGTCACTGTTTCCAAGTATGGCGGATATGGGAATGCAAGAATTGGTAAATGATAAGATGAGTGGCTTATCTGTAGATATGTTAAAGGCATTTAATATAGATGCAGGAACAGATTTTTCAGATATATTTAATTATATGGCATATGTTATTCAATATATAGCCATGGCAAGTGCTGTATATGGAGCAATTTTAGGAGTTAACTCTCTTATAAAAGAAGAAAGTCAGGGAACAATAGAATTTTTATATTCAAAACCAATAAAAAGAGGCAAAATCGTAAGTTATAAGTTATTATCAATAATTTCAATTTATTTTCTTTATATAGTAATTATAGGTGCAACTAATATATTTGTTTGTATGGCAGTAAAACCAGATAATGTGGAACTTATGGATCTTTTGATAAATATTAAAATAGTATATATGGGAATGTTTATTTTAGGCCTTGTATTTATGTTTATAGGAATGTTCATATCTGCTTTGGTTAAGTCAGATAAAGGAGGAATTCCTATATCAATTGGAATATTCTTTGTTTCTTATTTATTTGGCATAATAGGTAAATTAAAAGAAGATTTTGAGTTTCTTAAGTATTTTTCGCCTTTTGATTATTATGTACCAGGAGACCTTTTAAAAAATGGATTTGAAATGAAATATGTTATAATAGGTATTTGTATAATGATTGTATCCATTGTAAGTACTTACTTAATTTATAAGAGAAAAGATATGAATATTTAGATGTTGAAAGTTTTAGCTATATATTATAAGCACAAAATTAAATAAAAACAATTAAGGTACTAGGGTGAATTTGCTTATGCAATTTATACCTAGTACTTTTTTATTACATAGATGTAATCTTTGTGTAAGGTTTGCAGATAGATTAAATGTAAAATAAATAATAAAGTTTTAGTATAATCAAATTTATTTTAAAGTGAGGTTGCATTTATGGAATTGATAGAAATTTTAAAATCTATAATTTTAGGTATAATTGAAGGAATTACAGAGTGGCTTCCCATAAGTAGTACAGGTCACATGATCTTAGTAGATCAATTTTTACAACTAAATATGTCAGAAGCTTTTAAAGAAATGTATTTTGTAGTAATACAGCTAGGGGCCATTATGGCAGTAGTAGCTTTGTATTGGGAAAGAATATTCCCCTTTGATTTTAAAGATAAAGAAATAGTAAAAAAAGATATTTTTATTATGTGGGTGAAAATTTTTATAGCTTGTGTGCCAGCAGCAATAGTAGGGATATTGTGTGATGATAAAATAAATGAGCTATTTTATAATTTTAAAAGTGTGGCCATAGTTTTAATAGTATTTGGTGTTTTATTTATAGTAATAGAAAATTATAACAAAGGGAAAAATCCAAAGGTGGATAATATAAATAATTTAAGTTTCAAAATTGCTATAATTATAGGCGTTTTTCAACTAATAGCCGCAGTATTTCCAGGAACATCACGTTCAGGAGCAACTATAGTAGGAGCGTTATTATTGGGAGTTTCCAGAGGGGTTGCTGCGGAGTTTACTTTCTTTTTAGCCATACCAGTGATGTTAGGTGCAAGCTTATTAAAGTTAATTAAATTTGGTGTTGTATTTACAAGTTTAGAAGGAATTGTTTTAATAGTTGGAATAATAATATCATTTATAGTATCTTTATTTGTTATAAAGTTTCTTATGGATTATATTAAAAAGCATGACTTTAAAGTTTTTGGGTGGTATAGAATAGTCTTAGGATGTATATTATTATTGGATGTATTATTGATAAAATCATAGAGTAAATGTTATATTTATGATAAATATAAATAACTATTTGTAAGATAAATACTGGAGGAGGTGTAATATGAATAATATAATTTATATTGTGGAAGACGACATATCAATTAGCACCTTATTAAAAGATTACATGAATAAATATGGTTTCGAGGCAGTAATAGTTGAAAACTTTAATAATATTATGGAAGAGTTTGATGAGCTTAGTCCAAGTGTAGTGTTATTAGATGTTAACTTGCCAAAGTTTGATGGTTTTTATTGGTGTACAAAAATAAGACAAAAATCAAATGTACCAATAATTTTTATATCGGCAAGGGACAGTGGAATGGATCAAATTAGGGCTTTGGAAAGTGGAGCAGATGATTATATAACTAAGCCATTTTATTACGATGTGGTTATTGCAAAAATAAAAAGTTATATAAGAAGAGCATATGGTGAGTACTCTCCAAAGCTGGATGAACGAATTGTAGAACTTGATGGATTGAAATTTTACCCAGAAAGATTAGAACTAAAGTATAAGAGTAAAGATTTAGTTCTAACTAAAAAGGAAGGAATACTTTTGGAATGCCTTATAAAAAAATATCCAAAAGTAGTGAGTAGAGATTATTTATTGGAAAAAATATGGGATGATATTGAATTTGTAGAAGAAAATACACTAAATGTGAATGTAAGTAGAATAAGAAAAAGACTTTATGATTTGGGAATAGAAGATGGAGTTCAAACAGTTAGAGGTGTTGGATACAAACTAAATAAAACTTGGTAGGTAAGAATATGAAATTATTTATAAGAGAATATAAGGGATATGTTTTTGTTTATTATTTAGGACTTGTAATTACACTTTTTTATTGTAATATGATGAAATATATAAATTTTAGTGAAACTATATATATATTATTGTTTAATACTTTTATAATAAGTTGTTTTATAATATACAGATACTTAAACTCTAAAAAAATATATAACTTTTTTGGAAAAAAAATAAATACTTTAGACGGGTCCTTTGTGGACCTTGGAAGATCTGACTTAGGTAAAAATGTATCATTAATTTTAGAAAATCAATATGAGTTATACATAAATTCTTTGCAAGAGCAAAGGAAAAGGCATGAGGAGCATTTAACTTTTATAAATCACTGGATACATCAAATGAAAACTCCTTTATCAGTAATAAATCTTCAACTTCAAGATTATGAAGGAGAAGAAATTCAGTCAGAAATTATGCAGGAAGTAGATAAATTAGACAAAGGATTAAATATGGCAATGTATTTTGCACGACTAGATGAATTTGAAAAAGATTTTGTAATTGAAAGAGTTAATTTATATGATGAAATCATGGAAATTGTAAATGAAGAAAAAAGATTATTTATAAAAAATAAAATAATGCCTAAGGTGAATCTGAACAAGGACATAGAAGTACACACTGACAAGAAGTGGATAAAATTTGTAATAAAACAAATTATTATAAATGGAGTAAAATACTCAAAAGGTTATGGAAAATATATAACTATAGATTATGAAGAAAATGAAAAATATATTTCATTAGATATAATTGATGAAGGAGTAGGAATTTGCAAGAATGATATAAAAAGAGTTTTTGATTTATTTTTTACAGGTGAAAATGGACGTAAATATGGAGAGTCCACAGGTATGGGACTTTACATAGCAAAAACAGTTTGTGATAATTTAGGACATAATATAGAAATAAAATCCCAAGAGAAAAAAGGAACGAAAGTATCCATATTATTTAATAAATGAAAAGTCAGTGGTAAATGAACTACTGACTTTTAAAATATACAAACCTTACATGAATGTAATACTCTTGAAAGGTTTGCAGATAGTTACATTTTTAAATCTAAATTAAAATTGGTATATAAGAAAAATCAATTAATTTAGAAAGGAAGAAGAATTATGGAAATATTAAATATAAAAAATTTAAAAAAAGTATATGGTAAAAAAGTAATTTCAACAGCTCTAAATAACATAAGTTTTGCTATTGAGGATGGAGAGTTTGTGGGTATAATGGGGCCTAGTGGTAGTGGAAAAACTACACTTTTAAATCTTATCTCAACTATTGATAAACCAACATCAGGAACAATAACATTAAGAGGAGAAAATATTTTAAACCTAAAAGGTGATGACCTAGCTTTATTTAGAAGAAGAGAACTTGGATTTGTATTTCAAGACTTTAATTTATTAAATACATTAACAATTGGTGAAAATATGATTTTACCTTTAACCCTAGACAATGTAGATTTAAAAGAACAAGAGAATAGATTAAATAAAGTTTCAAAAATATTGGGAATTGAAAACTTATTAGATAAAAGGACTTATGAAGTTTCTGGAGGACAGGCTCAAAGAACTGCCATAGGAAGGGCATTAATTAATAATCCTACTTTATTACTGGCAGATGAACCAACGGGAAATCTTGATTCTGCATCAGCAAGAGATGTAATGGAGTATTTGGAGAAAATAAATAAAGAAGAAAAAGTAACTACTATGATGGTTACTCATGATCCTTTAGCAGCTAGCTATTGTAATAGAATACTGTTTATAAAAGATGGAGAGATTTACAACGAAATTTATAAAGGTGAAAATAGAATTCAATTTTATCAAGAAATAATAGATGTACTTTCTTTATTGGGAGGTACTAAATAATGAACTTTGTCCAATTTGCATATAAAAATGTAAAGAGAAACACTAAGTCTTATTTAGGATATTTCTTTAGCATTTTAATATCTTCAGCTTTGTTATTTTCCTTTAATATGTTTATAAATCATCCCAATTTAGACACTTCAACATTTGATGATTATTTACTGTTAACAATTAAAGTATGCTCGATTATTGTATATGTGTTTTTATTTTTCTTTGTGTTTTATTCAGTAAGTGTTTTTTTGAAAGGTAGAAGTAAAGAGTTTGGAATATTATACAGTTTGGGAATATCAAGTAAACAAGTTCAAAAGATGATTTTTATAGAAAACTTCATTATAAATGCATTATCATCTACTCTTGGTGTAGCAGTAGGACTGATTTTTTCTAAGATAATTTTAATTGCCATATCAAATTTACTGGGAATAGAGCCACTAAAGTTTTATATTCCAGCAATGTCAATGATAGCAACCATAATTTACTTTATGCTACTTTCACTATTAATATCTTTGTTTATTTCTTTTGTAGTAAAAGAAGATAAAGTTTTAAAATTGTTAAAGGGGAGTGAAACTCAAAGACCAGAGCCAAAGTTTTCTATATTACTTGTTATATTGTGTATAGCTCTTTTTGTATGGTCATATTATAAAGCGGTGACAGTTACAAAAATACAATTGGTAAATACCATAGCACCAGTAACTTTTATGACTATTATAGCAACATATTTATTGTTTTCTCAACTTAGTGTATTTATTATAAAAACTATAAAAAATAATAAAAAATTTTATAAGAAAAATACTAATATGTTATGCGTATCAAATTTGTATTATAAAATGAAAGACAATACAAGAATGTTTTTCTTAATATGCATAACTTCTGCAGTTGCATTTACTGCCATAGGTGCAGTATATGCCTATTGGAAAGATCAAACTAGACAAGTTGAGTTGGCTTATCCTCAAGCAATACATTTTGCAACAAATAAAAGTATGCTTGATAATTTGGATGAATTTGATAAAAAAGATTATATGGATAAAGTTGATTTGTTGGAAAATTCATTGAAAGAAGAAAAGATTCCTTATTATAAAATAAGTGGAGAGATAAAAACTGTTTTTTCAAAGGATAAAGAAAAATCGGTTAAAATAATTAAAGAATCCAAGTATAAAGAGTTTGCCGAAAAATTAAATCAACAAACAGTGAACTTTAGAAAAAATGAAGCAATATCACTAACTTTATTAGAAAATAAAAAAGTAAATAAAAAAGTTGTAGTAGATGATAATAATTTAAAAGTTGCTACACAAGTAGAAAAGTCTGTTATGCCAGCTTATTATGATATATACGTGGTTAAAGATGATTTATATGATGAAATAAATAATAACTGTGTAGTAGATGAATTTACTACTTTTGATACACAAAATTATATGAAAACTTTGAATATATGTAAAAACTTTGAAAATACTCATAAAGAAGAATTAAATAATGGAACGTATAAATTCTTATCAAAATCTTTTGTACTTGATTATGGAAAAACAATTTTTTCTACCTTGTTGTTTTTAACTATATTTATAGGGTTAATATTTTTCGTTACAGCAAGTAGTTTTTTATACAACAAGATTTATATGGATTGTCAGGAAGACAAAGAAAAGTATATGAAGCTTAATAAGATAGGTCTAACATATAAAGAAATAAGAAAAATTTCAACAATAGAAATAGGAATATTGTTTTTAGCACCCTATGTAATAGCTGTAATGCACTCAACATTTGCCCTTTTGGCAGTTAAAAATTCCTTTAATATGGAAGTGGCTTCTTCAGCATATATAGTTATGGGAAGTTTCTTTATAGTTTTAATTATTTACTTCTTAATAATAAGAAGAAATTATTTAAAGGAAATAAGGGAATATTTAAATAAGTAAATGCAAATAAAAAATTATTAAATAATTGATAGGTTTTATTTTTAGAATTGATATATTTAGCCAATATGGCCTTCTGTATTAAAATTTCATGTATAATATATATGTTTGGAAATTTATATATGGGAGAATAACATGGATAAAAATAGGATTAAAAAGTATAGTAAAGATATATCCATTATTTTATTAGGAAATATATTTATGGGAATAGCTTATTCAAAGTGGATGGTTCCTAATGAAATTATAAATGGTGGAGTTACAAGTATTTCTATGATATTAAATAAGTTACTATCAGTGCCACTTTTATACTTGAGCAATGGATTAACTTTACTATTATTAATAACTTGTTATATATTTTTAGGTAAGGATAATTTTTCAAAGTCTATATTTGGCAGCTTATTCTATATCACCTTATTTTCATTATTTTACTCTCTACCTTTTTCACTACATGTTAATACAGTAGTAGATTTAATATTAGCATGTATATTTATAGGAATGGGATATTATTGTTGCATTATTGTAAATGCATCAACTGTGGGAGTAGACGTTATAGCACTTATTATGCATAAGAAGAATAATAATATAAATATAGCTAAAACAATAAGTAAAATTAACATAATAGTGTTGTTTGTTGGATTAATTGTATATGGAGTTAAATCTATAATTATAGGAATGATTTTCACATCTATATACTCAAGGATATTAGAGTATTTCTTGAAAGTGAATCCTTTAAAAGTTAGTAAATCAATTTAATGTGTAGTTACCTAGATTAATATCTAGGTAACTTTTTGTTTTGGTAAAAATTTACAGTTGACTAATGAGGGTTATAGAAATACAATTTCTTTATAATACATAGAAATCCGAGGTATGATTTAATAAATTATTAAAGAAGGTGTTGTTTTGAATAAAGAGCTTATGAAAGGTAGTACAGTAACATTAATTTTAGATGCATTAAAAAATGAGCCCATGTATGGATATGGAATGATAAAAGAAATTGAAAATAAGTCTAATGGAGTATTTCTTTTTAAGGAGGGTACTTTATATCCCCTATTACATGAGCTTGAAAAAAGTAAGTTAATCGAATCTTTTTGGAATGTGGAAAATGGTAGACGTAGAAAATATTATAAAATTACTAAAAAGGGACTTCTGGAATTGAAAGATAGAAAAGATGAATGGGTTATATTTAGTAAAACAATGAATTTAGTATTAGGGGGACAGTATTAATGAATACACAAAATAAATCTGTGGAAAAATTTTTACAATCTACTTGTAAATTTATTTCCACAGAAGAAAGAGCAAAAGATATACAAGATGAACTTAGAGATCATGTTTCTAGTTATATTGAAGAATTTACACAAGAAGGTATGGAATATGAAGAAGCAACAAACATGGCATTAAAGCAAATGGGAGATCCTGATATTTTAAGTGAAATTTATAAAAGTGAATCTAATAAATCTAAAAGATTATTTAAAGCATTTCTCATAGGTATAACATTACTTTTATATGTTGGGGCTGAAATTGTAGATACCTATATAAGTAATTCTAATGTTTTTATATCTGCATCATTTGTAATACTTATGACTTTATGTTATGGATATTTCATATTTGATCTTATAAAAACACATAAAAAAGATTGTGAACTTTCTAAAAAAGAGCCGATTTTTTATATTCAGTCCTATAAAATGTCTACTTGGTATGAGAAAATGGCAAAATACATACAATATTTTTTTGTGGGATCAATTATTTTAATTTTAGCAGCATTTTTAATAGAATTTAATGAGATACCTAAAAATGAAGTTTTAAAAGAAGTTTTAGAAATAATAATCCTATCAAAGAGTTACTTCATTATGGTTGTTTTGTTCTCCATATTAAATCCTAAAAATAGTAATAATATTGTATATACAGATGGTATACTTACACTTATGAGCTTTATTCCTTTTAGTAATGTATGTGGATATAGATGGACTAAAGAACATGTAAAGGGCAATGTTTGTCATACTCTTGAGTTAAAGCTTAAGAAAAAATCTAAGTTTTCTAATAACAATGCTGTTATAAAGGTAAGCTCTTATCAAATTAATTTAATAGAGGAGTTGTTTAAGTCTCGCAGCATTGAGCAAGTGCGTTATTTTTAAAAATAAAGAGAATCTACTATTTTATTAAAGGAGTAAATAATGAACTATGGAAATTTAATAAATGAAAAAATTATTCATATAGAGGGAGAGTGGATATATTATAGCAATATATCTTCTGATGAAGGAAAATTATATAAAAAAAATTTAAAATTAAATGAAAAAGTAAAACTTTCAGATATAGAAGAGGTACAATACATACATAAAAGAGGAAATGATATTTTTTATACAAGTGGAGCTAGTATATGTAAACTTAATCTTACTAATCTGGAAAATGAGATTATTTTCAAAGGTTCGAAAGATTATGGTAGTATAGATGATATGGTTCCATTGAATGATGATTTATTTTTTACTCAAGATGATATTTATAAAATGAATTTAAATACTAAAGAGAAGATAAAGATTGCTGAAAACGCATTTGGATTAAATGTATGTAAGTATAATATATATTACTCTGCAAATGATGGAGATGGATTATACAAATTAAATTTATCTACTAATACTATAATAAAACTATTAGATACAAATGTTAGTGCTCCAATTGTTCAAGGGGAATTTATCTATTATTTCGATAATGATAGGGCAGGTTTTTTCAGAATGAATATGTTTAATAATAATGAAGAAGAGAGAATAATAGAATTAGATAAAGATTTGATTGATTTTAACTTGTATAAAAACTATATATTTTTTAGTGATTTTTATTTGTATAAAATAGATATTAAAGCTAAAAAAATAAGTAGAATAACCGATATTGATGCAGGTCGAATACACATATTAAATGAAAAAGTATGGTTTGTATCATATCAAGAAGATGAACGTGAATTTAAATTATATCAAATGGATTTTGATGGAAAAAATTTAAAGTTATTTGATTAATGTTTTATATCTAAAAGTGTAATTTATTAATATTATAAAAAATTTTTCATTTTTAATAAAAAGGTTCCCAAATAAAACTTTCAATTTGCATATATAGTATATAGAAAATGAAATTGAATTTAACGGAGGAAATTAAATGAAAAATATAAAATCTTTAATAACACTAACACTTATAGGAGGGTCAATAATCTTAACAGGATGCTCTGGAAATGTGGAAAGCGATGCAGCGGAATATAATACTAAACAAACTACACAAGTTGAAACAACATCAAGTAATAATGCAGTTAATAATGTGGACATGGATTCTTTAGAGAAAGACTTAAAAGCTTTAGAAGATGGGAAATATAACGGAAAATGGGAAGATGAATTAGAAGCTAAGTTAATGAAGTAAAGATAATATAAATTAAATAAAAATAGCCAATGATTAAGGTCATTGGCTATTTTTATTTATAATTTTCATATATATTGATTTTATTTATAAAGAGCATAGAACTATAAAAATTATCAATTTTTATAAATTATTTTGATATGTTACTCTTAGTAATGTGAAGAACTAAATATATAGAAAGGTCTAAAAAAACATATGGAGAAGATAGTTGATTTTAAATGTACTTATAATAATTCAGCAGGAATAAATGAAGAAGTGACGAGAAATTTAAAATTAAGTTTTCCCCAGGCCTATAAATATTGCGAGACAATGACCTTAATAGCTAAAGAACTAAAAAAACATGATAATGCAGCTTTTTGTGAACTACCTTTTTGTCACACTGTAGAAGGAGAAGCAATGGGTGGAATTATCAATTATGGCGATGAGAAGATAGGACCTAGGGCAAAGGAATATGTGTGCAAAAGTGCTGAGGATGTATTAAATCTTAAAAGTATTGATTTTACAAAGGGTAGAATATCAGAAGTATTAAAAGCCTGCACATGTTTAAGAAATGAAGGACAAAATATTGTTTTAGAAGTTAGTGGACCATTTACAATTTTAAATGTTCTAATGGACGCCACACGTGCATTTAAGATTTTTAGAAAAGAACCAGAGAAGATGAAACAAATATTTGATAAATTTCAAAATGAAATCCTTAACTTTATAGAAGAAGGACAAAGAGCTGGAGCTAATTTAATTAGTTTTGCTGACTCTTCAGGTGGTGTTAATATTCTTGGGCCTAAAATGATGAAAGAGAGTGTGGAAATGTTTACATATCCTTTCTTGAAAAAGGCTGAAAAGATTATAGATGATAAGACCATATTATTACTATGTCCAAAAACAACATTTGCACTTCTTGGAACAAATAAAGCAAGTTTATATGACATTGAATTATCAAAACCTATGAAATATGGTGAGGGCTGTATTGAAGTTATAGGAAAAACAAAAATAGTAGGTCAAATGTGTATTAAAAATATAAATTACGAATTGACCGAAGGTAAGATTAAGGGAATCAAACTAATATAAAAAAATAAAATAGGGGGGACAATTATGTCATCAAAAAAAGAACTTTTAAAAAAATTAGCTGAGTGTGTAGTTGAAATGGAAGACGAAGAAGTGGTGGATGTTGCCAAAGAATATTTAAATGAAGGACATTCAGCTTTTGATGGAATAATGGATGGATTAGTTGAGGGAATGAATGAAGCAAGTAAGCTTTATGATGAAGAAGAATATTTTGTAACTGATGTATTGTTGTGTTCAGATGCCATGTATGCAGGGCTAGATGTCCTAAGACCTCATTTACCAGAACAAGAAGAAGATGCAAAAGTAAAAGGTGTTATAGGAGTTGTTGAAGGAGATACACATGACATAGGCAAAAACTTAGTTAGAATTATGTTTGAAACTGCTGGCTTTGAAATGCATGATTTAGGAAGAGATGTGGATCTAAAATCTTTTGTGAAAAAAGTAAAAGAAACAAATGCATCACTTCTTTGTATGTCAACATTAATGACAACAACTATGGGTGGAATGAAAACAGTTATTGACATGTTAAATGAAGAAGGAATAAGAGATAATGTTACAGTTATGGTTGGAGGAAGTCCTATTTCACAAAAATATGCAAATGAAATAGGTGCAGATGGATATTCAAGTAATGCAGTTGAAGCAGTAAAAGTTGCCAAAGAGCTTCTACATGCTAAGAACTTAGTAAATGCTATTTAAAATGAGGTTGATAAAATGATTACACCAAAAGAGAGAATTAAAAAAGTATTTAATAATGAAGAAGTTGATAGACCGCCTTGCATATGTCCAGGTGGTATGATGAACATGATAACAACAGATTTAATGGATAGATCGAATGTATTTTGGCCAAATGCACACTTAAATGGAGAAAAAATGGCTGAACTTGCCAGTGCAAACTATGAAAATGGGTGTTTTGAAAATTATGGAGTTCCTTTTTGTATGACTATAGAAGCTGAAGCTATGGGAGCAAAAGTAACTTTAGGAACAAAAGAATATGAACCACATGTAATTGAATATGCCATAAATAGTGTGGACGAATACGAAAATTTAAAAGAAATGAATATGCAAGAAGGCAGAGCAAAAGTAGTATTAGATGCTATAAAAATTTTAAAATCAAAAGGCAACAATGTACCTATAATAGGAAATATTACAGGACCTATAAGTACAGCCAGTTCTCTTATGGAGCCTGTTGTTTTTTATAAAGAATTGAGAAAAAAAAATAAAAAAGCTCATGAATTTATGTCATTCGTTACAGATGAAATTATTAATTTTGCTAGAGCTCAAATAGATGCAGGAGCAGATATAATTGCCATCTCTGACCCAAGTGGAAGTGGAGAAATTTTAGGACCAAGAGACTTTGAACAATTTGCAGTAAAATATATAAATAAAGTAGTTCATAGTTTGCAAGAAGAAAAAATAGGAACTATTGTACATATTTGTGGTCAAATGAGAAGTGTTTACAAAGAAGTAAATATGATACAAAGTAATGCTCTTAGTTTTGACTCAGTAGTTTCCATGAAAAATGCTAGAGCTAATTTGCCAAATAGAATTCTTATGGGAAATGTAAGTACATATACATTAGAATTTGGAAGTCCAGATAAAATTTCATTGCTAACTAACAAATGTGTGAAAGATGGATCAAATATTATATCACCAGCATGTGGACTTGGAACAAAATCTCCACTTAAAAATATACAGTCTATTTTAAGTACATTAAACACAGAGGAGATTGAAATAAATGTGTAAAATTTTCATAGAAAAAGAAAATAAAACATTAATGGATGTTTTGTTAGATGAAAATATATTTGTTGATAATGCTTGTAATGGTAAAGGTGTTTGTGGCAAATGTAAAATTAAGCTTATTTCTGGGAATTTGGGAGAATTAAGTGAAACAGAGAAAAAACTTTTATCACAAGAAGAAATTAATGATAATATACGTCTATCTTGTTTAGTAAAACCAAAAGAAGATATAAAAATAGAATTATTACAAAAAGAGAGAAAACATAAAGTATTAAGCAGTGGGTATATGCCAAAGTTTCAAGTTAATCCTTCCATACATAAAAAATTAATAAGTCTTGAAAAATCAACTTTGGAAAATCAAAGACCTTTGGAAAATGAAATTTTGAGACAATTAAATATTGATAAATTAGACTGGAAATTGTTAAAAGAAATAAAATCACAGGATGAAAAAATAACAGCAGTTTTTAATAATGATGAAGTAATTTATATGGAAAAAAATGATACAAGAGATAAAATATATGGCGTGATTATGGATATAGGAACAACAACAGTAGTTACATCCTTAGTAGATATAAATTCTGGTGCAGAACTATGTGTTGAATCCATGATTAATGTACAAAAACAGTATGGATTAGATGTATTAACTAGGATTACATATGAAGTGGAAAATGAAGAAGATGGGGTTGAAAATTTACAAAAAGCTATAGTAGCATCTATAAATGAAATGATAGAAAAGTTATGCAAAAAAGCAAATGTAAATAAAAAACATATATACGAAATTACTGTGGCAGCCAACTGCACCATGATGCATATGTTGCTTGGAATAGACGCTAAATCTATTGGGAAATCACCATTTGCACCTATATTTACTACTTCTAAAAATGTTTTAGCAAAAGATATAGGATTATTAGCTTGTGAGGAAGCAAGACTTTATTGTCTGCCTTCTGTATCTGCATATATAGGAGCTGATATAGTAGCAGGGGCTTATGTATGTGAATTAAATAAAACAGATGAAGATGTATTATTTATAGATATAGGAACAAACGGGGAAATCGTTCTATCAAACAAAGGTAATCTTTTATCTTGTTCTTGTGCTGCAGGGCCAGCACTAGAAGGAATGAATATTAGTTGTGGAATGAGAGCAGCTAATGGAGCCATAGAAGATGTAATTATTAATGAAGAAGAAAATGTAATAAAGGTTATAGGAGAAGAAAAACCTATAGGAATATGTGGAAGTGGAATCTTAGCTGTAGTAAAAGAACTATTAAAAACAGGAATTGTAAGAGATAATGGTGCTTTTATTAAGCTAGAAAAATTAGAAGAAGATGATTATCGATTAAATAGAATACAAATTAATAATAAAAAAAGAGAATTTATACTTTATGATGATAATAAAAATAAACTGTTGATCACACAAGGTGATATTAGACAAGTCCAGCTGGCAAAGGGAGCTATACTTTCTGGTTTTTATGCATTACTTAAAAAAGCTAATATTGAAATGAAAGACTTGAAAAAAGTAATGATAGCAGGTCAATTTGGAGCTCATGTTAGTGTGGACAGCTTAGTTGGAACAGGAATTTTACCAATGGAAGTAAAAGAAAAAATAGTTTATGTAGGTAACTCTTCAAAAACAGGAGCCTATATGGCATTAATGTCTAAGGAAGCTAAAGAAGATATGGAATTATTATCTAAAAATATGGAATATATGGAGCTTGGAGCATCAGAAGGTTATGAAAGGTTATTTTCTAGTTGTTTAAAGTTTCCATCTAACTAATTATAAAATTATTGAACTGGGGGGATTACAATGCATAAAGATGATCAAATGACTCCTAAGGAAAGACTAGCAGGATTTTTTAGTGGAAAAGAAATAGATAGAATACCAGCCCTACCATTTGTAACATCAGTATCAGGAAGAGTAGCTGGAATCACACATAAAGAAAAAAGAAGTTGTGCTAAAAACCAAGCTCAGGCACAAATAGCTTGTTATGAGAGATTTGGAAATGATAGTATTTCCATAGAGTATGGACTTCATGGCGTTGGTATTGCCTTAGGTAGTAAAACTAATGATCCAGAAGATGGAGTTCCAGCCATAATAGAGCATTATTTAAAAAATCTTAAAGATTTAAGTTCTTTAGATTTATCAAAAATAGAAAGAAAAAATGATCCATGGTATCAATTAAATTATGATGCGTATCATATTTGTATGGAGAAATATGGACATGAAGTTGGAGCATCTTTAAGTATTCATGGACCAATAACGGCAGCTGGAAGTATTTATCCTGTGGAAAAATTATTAAGATCCATAAGAAAAGAACCTGAAAAAGTTCATGAATTATTAAGATTTAGTACGGATGCCACTAAAATAGTAATGAAAGATTTCTTAGAAGCAGGAGCGGGAATATCTTTGTGTGATCCAATAGCTTCAGGAACACTAATAGATAAGAAAACTTATAGAGACTTTGTTCTTCCATATACAAAAGAAATAGTAGATTATGTACATAGTTTTGGAAAATCCCTTACATATCATGTTTGTGGAGAAACTTCTCATATGACTTTGGACTTAGTGGAAAGTGGTTGTAATATGTTAAGTATAGACAATAGAGTTAGTTTAGTTGATACAAAAAAACTTGTGGGAGACAGACTTCCTATTGTTGGAAATGTGGATCCAGTAGAAGTAATGATGCTTGGTAGTGTAGAAGATGTTTATGCAGGTGTAAAAAAATGCATAGAGGAGGGGTATGACAGTCCAAAGGGATATTTGCTAAGTACAGGATGTGGTATACCTATTAACTCTCCTATAGAAAATATAGATGCATTTATGGCAGCTGCAAGAAAATATGGTAAGTGGCCAATAAATAGTGATAACTTTAATGAAGAAATATTAGCTAAATCAACTTTATAACTTTATAGTAGTATTAATAATTATAAAGCTACTGTAGATAAATTTATTACAAATAAGTTTATTTATAGTAGCATTTAATGTTAGATACCAATTTCATGCATTTTTTGCGTGATTCTTTTTAATCTATCATCCAAATTAGTACCATCAAATTTAGAAAGTTTTAATGCATGGATTATTTTACCATCTTTCATAAACATAATTTTGTCACTTTGGGCAGCAACTTTTGCATCATGTGTAACAAGGAGAATTGTAGTTCCATTCTTATTAAAATATCTTAAAATATCCATTATTTCCTGAGCAGATTTTGAGTTTAGGGCTCCTGTAGGTTCATCTCCAAAGATAATTTCGGGGTCGTTCATAAGAGCACGACATATTCCAGCACGTTGTAGTTGGCCACCAGAAACTTGTGCAATGCTACGATTTTCTAAATTTTCTAGACCGACTTTTTTCATAAGTGAAAGAGCTTTATTAGTAATAGATTTTACATTTTTTTTGTTCAACCTGACAGAAGGAAGAATAATATTATCTAGAATATTTAAGTTTTTAAGAAGACTAGGCTGTTGAAAAACAAATCCCATTTTACTTAATCTTATATTTGCAAGTTCATCCACATTAAGAGAAGAGAGATCCTTATTATGAAATAAAATACTACCACTGTCACATTTGTCCATACCACTTAGTATATACATAAGTGTGGATTTTCCAGAGCCTGAAGGCCCCATTATGGAAATGAACTCACCTGATTCTATGGAAATAGATACATTATTTAATATTTTTTGTTTATTTTTATCTTCGTTGAAAGATTTATTAATATCCTTACCAATTAGTATTTGACTCATGATTTACTCCTTTATATTATCTGAGATTTTAATTTTTTCTAAGCTAGAAGTGCTTAAAGTGGAAGCAATTATAACTGATAGAATTAACATTATTGGAAGTAGTAAATAAGTTGAAATTGGATTTATAATAAATTTAAATGTTGTTGCTCCAAAACTTCCAATAAGAGTACCAGCTAATTTTTCACCTAAGGTGTTTGAAAGTATTACTCCTAAAAATATTCCGATTATACAAATAAATATAGAGCGTGATATATATTGAATACTAAGATCTCTGTTAGTAAATCCTAAAGATTTCATTATTGCTATGGAATATTTATCTTTTGCGATAAGCATTCTTAAAAATAACATTGTAATAAGTATAGCAATAAATATGGCAACTACTTTTGACACATTTGAAGCAATTTTAATAGAATCTCTTGTTGAACCAAAAGTTTGATTTACATATTCATCGACAGCAGATACTTTTGCATAATTAAAATTTTTTAAATAAGTTTGTGTTTCATTAATAATTACAGAGGAATTTGTCATTTTTGCAGAAATTGTGCAGCTAAGTATTTCATCTAAATCGGTTGAAAAACATGCTTTTGCAGTTTCTCCACCATTTGTAATATCCGAATAGATACCGCAAATTTTAAGATTTTTATCAACTCCATTAATATTTAAAATTATAAAATCCCCTATATTTTTATTAAGTTTATCAGCATTTAATGAAGAAAGTGCAATCTCATTATCATTAGTTGGCTCTTTTCCTTCGTAGTAACTAACAGGGAAAATACTATGGTTGCCCAAGTCAATTTTGATATTTTCATAAGAATTATCATGATTTTTAACTTGGAAAGCTTTTGTATATGTTATAGAGTATCTATCTATATTTTTATCATTTTTCATAAAGCTTGAGATATCTTTTGACTTTTCTAATATATTATCAGTTTGTTGTAAATTAATTATCATGTCGCATTGTCCTACACCAGTATATGTTATGAATTTTCTTGAAGATATGGTGTTTGATAGATTTTGAGGAACAATAACTATAAAAGTTGAAAGAATTAAAATTATTAGCATGGTAGTATATAGTTTCTTTCTACAAAATACATCTTTTATACCCATAAATATATTTGCACCCAAAATACTACTTATATTAATATGACAAAGTTTTGAAGTAGAAGTTTTTTCTCCTGCATTACTAGAATGTAGTGAATGAGCAGCAGATATTTTTTTAAACTTTTTCAATATTCCATTTATAAAAAACATGATTATTAGAAATATTAAACATACTCCAATCACAGAAAAGATAGGAGCCATATATCCATTATTACTTTCTCCCAAAGATAATCTTATATTTTTAAGAAGTATACTTTGCAGTGGAAGAGATAATATTAATCCTAATATACAGCCAGTAAGAGATATAAAAATGTATTTTGATAGATAAATTTTTTTTATATCTTTTGTAGTAAGTCCAATTGCTTTCATTACACCAATTTCTCTGTAATCATCTTCAATTTTTGCAAGTAAAGTAAATCGAATACACAAAAATGCAATTAGTAAAATTAAAATACTAACAATTAATATGACGGCTATCATAATTCCATCAGATATGGCATTTATCATTTTAAATAAATGATAGGTAATCGTAGGTCCGTTCATTTCCAAAGAAGCATTAATATAATCATTTTCAAAGTTACTAAGACTTGATAAATCTTTTAATCTAAATTCAATTAAGTACTCAAGATTACCATAGTTTTTGATTTTTTCATAATCATTTTCACTAACTAAGTACCTTTTAGAAGAAGCTAAAAGAGAGTTCATTTGAGAATCACGAAGAAAACCTGCAACAGTAAATTCTTTGTCTTTAATTAAAACTTTATTTCCCACCTTTGCTAATTTATCTTTCAGAAAATATATGGGAAGATAAATTTCTCCATCATTAACTTTTATAATATTTCCATCCATATCTAAGAGATAATCGAAAGTTTCACTTTGTATAGAAAACCCATTGTCCTGAACATTATTACTTAAAGATTTGTTATTTATAACTATATTAGCCCCATCTATATTTAAAAAATTTAAAACTTGATATTTATCAACTAAATCATTATTTTTAGCAAAACCATTAAGGCGGTTCATGTTAATATACCCAGAGTGCATTTGCATAAAATGAGGTGTTTTAGCATTTATCATAAGTGTGTCTATGGATCCAAATAAATTAAATCCAAGGATCATAGCAAGGGAAACTAGCATGGAAGATAGACTTACAATTAATAATGTAACTAAGGTTACTAGTTTGCTATTTTTTATATCATTTATAATAATTTTTTTAAACATTTATATCCTCCAATTTTCTTACAGATTTAATATTGTGTAAATTGAATCAGTGTTATTAATTACTGAATTATTCATTATAAAAACCTCCTTAATTAAATAACTGAGCTAAGAAATCAAAGCTACCTGGCTTTGTATTAAAAATACGTTCTAAATTATAAATAAAGGCTGATATTTTTTGACTTAACTCTTCCATGGAAGTAATATTATTGTTATCAAAAGTATTTAGAGCATAAATTAAAATCATTTCTGTACTTTCTTTTGGGAATGGAGTATTAAATATTTCTTTTTCAATTCCTTCATTTATAACTTTTGTAAAAATAGGAGTTATTCCATTAATTATGGCATCAATTTGTTTTTGATGCATAAGTGTATTTTTAGGATTATTAACATGTTTAATAATTTCTCTTCCAGTATCACTATCTTCTATATTAAGAGATAAGATTATATTTATCATTTTTTGTGGTACTGTAAGGTTAGAGTCTTGGGCAATGGAATTTGCATTTTTAAAAATATTAAGAGTAACTTGATTAATAATGGTATTCATAATATCTTCCTTAGACTTAAAGTAGTAATATAATGTGCCTTTGGCAATTCCAATTTCTTTTAAAATATCTGAAACACTAGTATTTTCATATCCTTTTTCATTAAAAAGTTGATTGGAAATATGAAGTATCTCGTTTTTTCTTTCATCGGCATTTTTTATAACCCTCATTATGATCTCCTTTTTGTCCACATGTTCTCTTTTTTTTCGACCGACCGTCGGTCTATATTTATAAAAGTAATTGTAGTTTGATTGGAAATTATTGTCAAGTATATTTGGTAAAAAAATAAGGATTATGTTTTATCAACATAATCCTTATTTTAAATAAATTATTAAACTGCTAATTCATCATCTATATTATCTTCAGTAAAATTATTATTATTAGATTTATATCTTACCTTAAACTCAAGGAATGCTATTGTTATTAATATCATTACTACAGCTATAGAAGCAAGGAAAATTAAATGATTTTCTATGCTAGGTCCACCAGATATTGTACTTCTAAATGCAGTAACTACGTGAGTAAATGGAAGATAATTAGTTATTTTAGATACAAAATCAGCTGATAATTCTAAAGGATAAGTACCTGTAGAACCAGATAGCTGAATAACCATAAGTACTAGAACTAAGAACTTACCAACTACTCCAAAGGCCACATTAAAGAAGTATATTATACTCATAAAGGTTATTGCGGCAACAACTGCAACTAATATAGTACTATTTAAATCAGCTGGGCTAAATCCATTGAAGAAGCTTAATGCTGATATCATTGCTATTGAAGCTAATATTATTGCAGGATACATAACACTTGCTTTGCTTAACCATAATCTAAAGCCTGATTTTAGTTTTGAACTATTTTTAGTTAATGGGTAAACTGTGCAGAATCCCATACATCCAACCCAAAGACCAACAACCATCATATATGCAGCCATGGCATGGCCATTATCCGCAACTTTAGTTATTTGAGTTTTAGATGAGTCTACAGGTGAAGCAAACATTTTTAATGTATCATTATTTATTTTAGAAGTAGTATCTTTTACAGATTTAGCTCCGTCATCTAAACTTGTTTGAAGAGTATTACTTCCATCATAAGCAGTTTTTAAACCGTCTTTTAAACTTACAGATCCATTTTTTAAATCATTAACACCAGATGATATTTTGTTTGTACCATCTGAAAGTGATGTCATACCAGATTTTAATTTAGGATTATTAGCTACAAGTTTGTCTGAGCCAGCTTTTAATTCATTGGCACCAGCACTCAATGTATTTAATCCATCTGAAAGAGTTTTTGTAGATGATTTTAAAGTAGTAAACATTCCTTCATAAGTAGAAAGATTTGAGTTTACCTCTTTTACAACTGCCTCGGCTCCTTTTTCAGCTGAACCTGCTGCAATTTTACTCATAGTACTAGATACTGATGGAGAAACTGCACTTGTTATAGAATCAGCAGTAATATTAGAAGATACACCTTTTAAAGTATTTGATACTATTCCAACAACTAAGCCTTGGGCTTGCTCTTTAGTATAGCCTGCTGATTGAAGTGCTCCTACCATTTGAGTAATTTTACTATCGCTAAGTATTGCAGAAGACACTGCTTTAACTGTATTATCTGAAGTTAAAGTGTTACTTACTTTACTGCTAACTGCACTACCTATACCAGAAGAAAGTTGATTAGAGTAATCAGAAACACTAGAAGCTGCTGTATTTTTTAAAGTGTTTTTTTGTTCTTCACTTAAAGATATATTTGGAATAGAGATTCCTTTAACAGCAGAATTTAACTGATTAGCACCATCTGCCAATTTGTTAGCACCATTTGCAAGTTCCCCAGAAGCTGAACTTAAAGTTTTTACACCTGCTAAATAAGTATCTAAACCTTGTGATAAAGTATTTGTACCATTAGTAAATGTTAACATACTATTAGAAAGAGTGTTTAAACCATCACTTAGCTTTACACCACCATCTTTTAAATCACCTAAACCGTCCTTAAGCTCTAAAGAACCATTAGATGCTTCTTTAAGTCCATCACCTACAGTGTCAAATTGTTCAAATACAACATCTGCATAAGTTTCAGTTACCTTTTCAGAAATTGAATTTTGAACTTTAGTTAAAGCTGTTTCACTCATTTTACTGGCGATATAGTTTTTACCTGGATTTGTAGCATATTCTAATACCATTTTTTTAGGCTTTTTATCTAATAAAGTGGTAGCATCTTTTGAAAAGTTTTTAGGTATAGTAATTACCATATAATAAGTACCATTTTCTAAACCATCCATTGCTACTTTTTCATCAACAAAATTAAATGCTAAGGAGTCATTTTCTTTTAGACTATCAACAAGTCTTTCACCCACATTTACTTCCATATCCTCATAATCTATAGGATCATCATTATTTACAACAGCAACTGGAAGATTGCTGACTTTACCGTAAGGATCCCACATGGAACTTAAAAATAAAGTTGAATAAATAGTTGGGATTGCAATTATAGCAATAAGAGCCACAATTAGAAATTTGTTTTTGAATAAGTCTTTCCATTCTTTTTTTAGCATATATATCACCCTTCTCAATATTAAGTTTTCATTAAACAACATGGTGTTGTTTTTTGCTATAATATGAATTATAATTTTGTAAGGAATAATATTCAATCATTAAAAATTAAAAAAATGTATGATAAACGACATTTTTTTTGAAAATGTTGATTATTTTAAAGAAAGGAGTAAATTTATGAATATAAAAAATGACCGTAGAATTAGAAAGTCAAAAGAATCTTTAAAGCAGAGTTTAATAAATTTAATGAAGGAAAAAGCAATAAATAATATTACAGTAAAAGAATTAGTTTCAGATGCAGATTTAAACAGATCAACTTTTTATAATTACTATTGTGATATACCAGATATGTTGGAAAAGTTAGAAACAGAGCTTTATAATGAATTTATGCGTATTTTAGAATTACACGTTATTAAGGATAATAAGACACATGATCTTTATAAGGAAGCTCATGAATTTATTGAAGATATGTGTGATGTTATAAATGAGAACGTTGAGTTTTGTCAATGCATCTTTAGTCAAAATGGGGATATAACTTTCTTGTTTAAGTTGGAGGAACTAGTTGAAAACCATATTAAGGACCAACTTAGACAAGACTTTGATGGTAAGATGGATCATCTTGCTTATGTATATTCATTTGTTAAAAGTGGGTATATTGGTATATTAAAATCATGGATGAAGGGTGGATGTGTGGAATCTTCTCAGGAGATTGCTAACTTAACATATAATTTAGTAAAAGGTATTTTATATAGTTGTAAACTATAATTTATTGATAATGCTATTAAATTTTTCAGGCAAATAAAACTAAAAATTAAAAGTTTAGACAGCTCTTTATATACAATAATAAATTGTTATAGGGGGCTGTATTATTATATGAAAATAGTTTTACTTCATATTTAAATCTAATTTTTAAAGAAATATACATATTTAGTAAAAAAGTTATTGCAAAGAAATACAAATTTGTGTAATATATGAATATAAGAACATATGAACAATTATTCATATATTGCTGTATAATTAGAATGAGAGGAGATAAACACAGTATTATATATTTACCAATTATTAAGGTAGACATATTTATTTAAATAGAAAATTAGTATATATGCTAAAAAATAAGTAGATGGGAGATGATGGTATGAAGGAGTGCAGTATAGTAAAAAGAGAGCTTATACTGGGAGGATTAAATTGTGCACACTGTGCAGAAGAAATAAATGATAAAGTATCTAAATTGGAAGAAATAGCATCAGCTAATCTAAACTTTATAAGTAAAAAATTAACAATAGAGATAATAGTAGAAGAAAATATTAATGAGGATTATGTAATTTGTAAAGTAAAAAACATAATAGATGAAACAGAGCCAGGTTTAGACATAAAATTAAATTCACAAGCAAATAGAAAAGTTGAAACTGAAGAAAAAAATAAAACAGAAGATGATAATGAGGTTTCAAATAAATCTGATTTAATAAAATTATTAGTGGGAGTTATAATGTATATATTTGGAATATATCAAACTGCCACAGGATATGAAAGCAAATTTGTAAGCGTATTATTCTTAATTGTTTACTTTGTAGTAGGAGGGGATGTTTTAAAGAAAGCGTTAAAAAATGCAACAAAAGGTCGTGTATTCGATGAAAACTTCTTAATGTCTGTAGCTACAGTAGGTGCAGTAATAATAGGAGAGATACCAGAGGCTGTTGGTGTTATGTTGTTCTACAAAACAGGTGAATATTTACAAGGGTTAGCAGTTGGAAAATCTAGAAAATCAATAGCATCTCTTATGCAAATTAGACCAGATAGTGCAAACTTAAAAGTAGGCTCACAAATAGAAGTAGTTCCACCTGAAGAAGTTATTATAGGTGACTATATAGTAGTTAAACCAGGAGAAAAAGTTCCCCTAGATGGTATAGTTGTTGAGGGAATGTCAATGGTTGACACTTCAGCTCTAACAGGAGAATCAGTGCTTAGAGAAATTGGAGTGGGAGATAATGCATTATCAGGCTTTATTAATAAAAATGCATTACTAATTATAGAAGTTACTAAGGAATTTGGAGAATCAACAGTTTCAAAAATATTAGATTTAGTAGAAAATGCAAGTAGTAAGAAATCAAAAACAGAAAACTTTATTAGTACATTTTCAAAGTATTACACACCATTCGTTTTAATGGCAGCAGTGCTTATAGCAACTATTCCTCCTCTTGTAATTCCAGGGGCCATATTTACAGATTGGATATATAGAGGATTAGTATTTTTAGTTGTTTCTTGTCCATGTGCTTTAGTTTTATCTATACCACTTTCATTCTTCAGTGGAATAGGAAGTTCATCCAAACAAGGTGTATTAATAAAAGGAAGTAACTATTTAGAAGCGCTTAAAGATGTTGATACTGTAGTATTTGATAAAACTGGTACACTTACAAAAGGTGTGTTTGAAGTAACAAAAGTAGTAACAAAAGATATAAAAGAAGAAGAGTTAGTTGAGTATGCAGCTTATGCTGAGTCAAATTCAAACCATCCAATAGCAAAATCTATAGTTAGTTTTTATAATAAAAAAATAGATCTAGATAAAATAGAAGAATTTGAAGAAATAGCAGCTCATGGAATTAAAATAAAATATAAAAACAAAGAAATTTATGTAGGTAATAACAAATTAATGAAAGTTGAAAATATTAGCTATAAACCTGCAACAGAAATGGGAACAGTAGTTTATATAGCTGTAGATAAAGTTTATAAAGGTTATATAATTATATCTGATGAAATTAAAAAAGACAGTAAAGAAGCCATAAGCAAATTAAAAGCTGGCGGAGTTAAAGAAGTTGTAATGTTAACTGGTGACAATGAAAAAGTTGCAAGTAAAATAGCAAGTGAACTGGCAATAGATAAGGTTTATGCTAACTTATTACCTAATGAAAAAGTTGATAGATTAGAGGAAATATTTGAAAATAAAGGTGAAAAAGAAAAAGTTGTTTTTGTTGGAGATGGAATAAATGATGCTCCAGTTCTTGCTAGAGCTGATGTTGGTATAGCTATGGGAGCTTTAGGTTCAGATGCAGCCATAGAAGCAGCTGATATAGTGCTTATGACAGACGAACCAAGTAAAATAGCTACATCAATTGAAATAGCAAGAAAAACAAACAGAATAGTTAAACAAAATATAGTATTTGCCCTAGGAGTTAAAGCAATAGTATTAATACTAAGTGCAGGTGGTGTAGCAAATATGTGGGAGGCTATTTTTGCAGATGTGGGAGTATCTTTAATAGCAGTATTAAATGCAATGAGAATTATGAAATATAAGTAAAATATTAAATAAATAGAAGACAACATATTTTCCACACATTTATGTGATAGAGTACAAATAGATGTAAGTTATAACATAAATGGAGGAATATGAATGATTAATAAAAATGTATTATCAGTAGCAACTATATTGGTTATGTCTTCAAGTGCAGCTACATTTGTAAATGGGCAAGAAATAAATATTGAAAATAAAAATATTACTAATAAATTTGGAACAGTAACACCACAGTCTGGTCTAAATGTGAGAAAAACACCTATGGTAACTAATAACAATAAATTATTTGCCATACCATATAATACAAAAGTAGAAATTTTAGGTAAACAAGATGGTTGGTATAAAATAAAGATAAATAGTAGACAAGGCTATGTAAGTGGAAAATATATAGAAACGATTACAAGTGATAATAGTACAAATGTAATATATAAATATGTTAGTGAAAATAGAGTAAACTTTAGAACTGGCGCAAGTACAAATTCAAAAGTATTACAATTATTAAATAAAGATGAAAAGGTTAAATTTATAAGTAGTGCAGGAAGTTGGTCAAAAATAGAATATAATCATAAGATAGGCTATATTTATAGTGATTACTTATCTATTAAAAAAACACCACCTTCAACAGGTTCATCAGATACAAATACTTCAAATTCTAGCAAAAAGAAAAAGATAGTATCTACTGCAAATAACCAAATAGGAAAGCCATATGTGTGGGGAGCTCAAGGCCCTAATTCATTTGACTGTTCAGGATTAATGACTTATATTTACAAAACAGCGGCAGGAATTAATCTACCTAGAACATCAACACAACAATCAACATTTGGGACTACAATAAGTAAAAGTAATTTACAAGAAGGAGATTTGATTTTTTCTAGTACAAATGGAACTGGGAGAGTAAGTCACGTTGGTATATATGTTGGAAATGGGGAGATGATACATTCGCCAAAACCAGGAGACTCTGTGAAAAAAACTAGTATTAATAATAGTTACTGGAAAGGCGTATATTTGTGGTCTAAAAGAGTATTATAAACAAAAGACTTCCTTAATAATATAAGGAAGTCTTTTGTTTGTATAAATATTTTTTAATAAGGCTTTGTTTATAGAAGATATCGTAGAAAAGGTTGTTAAGATTAGTAAATTTTATATATTAAGGAGAGATATTATGGCTAAAATATTAATAATAGATGACGAAGAAAAAATATGTGAATTTATAGCTGCTTATTTAATAAAAAGTGGTCATAGTGTTTATATTTCCAATAGTGGGGAAGATGGTTTGAATAAAATAAACAATGAAAAGATAGATTTAATTATTTTAGATAGGATGATTCCAGATATAAGTGGGGATGAAATATGCAAATACTTGAAAAATAATAATATTAACACACCTATTATTATGATTACTGCTAAAACAGAAGTAGATGATAGAATAGAAGGTTTTGAACTGGGATGCGATGATTATATTTGTAAGCCATTTAGTCCAAAAGAAATGGTAGTAAGAGTTAATGCTATGATAAGGAGATGTAATATTAATAAGATTAATTATGTTAAATTTAATAATGGTTTAGAAGTAAATCAGGATACACGAAAAGTAAAAATAAGAGGAAAAGAAATCGAACTTACAAAAACAGAATATGAAATAATAGATTTAATGACGCAAAACCCTCATAAAATCTATACTAGAGAAGAACTTTTAGATAAGGTTATAGATGAATCTTATGATAAATTAGACAGAGTTATTGATACACATATAAAAAACTTAAGAAAGAAAATAGAAATAGATTCTAAAAAACCTAAAATAATAAAAACAGTATATGGAGTTGGATATAAATTTGAAGAATAAAACAGTATCAATAAATAAAAAGTTATTATATACATTTAGCCTACCTATGATTATATTTGTCATAATTCTAATGAGTACAATTAATTTTGTATTTAAGAAAGAATTTGATCAATATGTAGAGTTGAGAAATAGTCATATAAGTGAAAATATAAATATATCAGTAAATGATAAGGAGAATTTATCAAGAGCAGAAGATAAACTTTTTATTCATACAGTGACAAAGATATTTGCATTGGTTGTTATAGTTTGTATTCTATGTATATTATTTTTAACATTTTTTATATCAAAAAAGATTATTAGTCCAATAAAAAAAGTATCAGATACAGCAAAAGAAATAAAAGAAAATAATTATTACAATGTGGAATATAGTAGCGATATAAAAGAAATTAATTATCTTATTAATACCATAAATAGTTTATCAAACTCCATTAAAAATCAAGAACGTATAAGAAAAAGATTGCTAACAGATGTATCACACGAACTGAAGACACCAATAACTAGTATGCGTGGTCATTTGGAGGCAATAATAGATGGAATTTGGGAGCCTACACAAGATAGATTGATAAGTATCAACCAAGAATTAATTAGAATAATGTCATTAATAGAACAGCTTAAAGATTTGAATAACTTAGAGAACGGTTCTATTAATAAAGAATATAATGATATAAAATCTTTAATTGTATCAGTTGTTCATAATATGCAAGCAATAACATTGAGTAAAAATATTAAAATAGAGTATGAACTAAAAGATGTTTATGCTTATGTAGATAGAGATAAATTATCTCAAGTAATAATGAATATAATTTCTAATTCAATAAAATACTCACAAGATAACAAAAAGATTTTTATTCATTTATATAAGGATAATAATGAGATTATAATTAAAATAAAAGACCAAGGTATTGGTATACCAAAAGAAGACGTTGATTATATATTTGAAAGGTTTTATAGAGTAGATAAGTCTAGAGGAAAAGAAAATGAGGGTATAGGAGTTGGGCTTACTATAAGTAATATAATTGTTAAAGAACACGGTGGAACCATAGATGTAAATAGTACTTTAGGCGTAGGAAGTGAATTTATTATAAGATTACCTGAAAAATAATAAATTTGTATTGAGATTAATATGAGTTAGTACTTTTTGTAGATTAAAATTAGCCATTGATAATTACACAAACTTTTATAATAATAAAAGACTAGAGAAAAAACTAAAAGGTCAGCTCCCATGGAATATGGTGAGCAGACCTTAGCTGTAGTTCAAAATCATTTCGATATTTTTATATGCTAAACCATTCTTTAGGTGATTCATTAAAGTAGTGAGGAGAGAATTCTATAACCTTATACTCTTGAATATCATGAATTTTTAAAGGTTCTTTAGATAAATAATCTTCTACTTCTTCAGGAGTTTCTGCCTTCATTATAAATATAACACCGCTAATATCTTCTTTAAGTCCTGTCATTAATATTGAGCCTTCCTTCATAGCTTTTCCTGAATAAGCCATGTGTTCTTTCATTATATTATCATCTATTTGATCAGAACTTTTTAAATTACCTTCTACAATAAAATATTTCATTTTCATATTCTCCTTTAAATAAGTATGATAAAAATTTAAACTAAGATTATTTATTATATTTTTATCTATTTGCAATAATAAATACCCAGATAAATGTATTCCTTAACAACACATACTTAAATTAAATAATTGTACAACTCAATTTCATAAAATATATATTAATTTTGAATTTTAGGAAAATAAAATCTGTCCGTATATAAAATATAAATAAACATAAAGACTGTATATTAATATGAAAAATTAAATGGAGTTATATATGATTAATAAATTAAATAATACAAATACAGGCGAATTGAGTAATCATTTAAAAAATGTTCAAGAAAATCTTAATAAAGAAATGGTAATTAAAATAAAAGAAATGATATCAAAGGCTGAAAATATAGCAATAAAAATAGTTAAAGGAGAGCCTTTAACTTCTAAAGAAAAGGAGTTTATAAATAAGAACTACCCACAGCTAAAAGAATTTGCTAATAAAACATATAAAGAATCAAATGTGTTAAGAGTTTTTATAGATATGAGTAAATTAGGTGAAATACAAAATATGGATATTAATAATTTGGAGTTATATATGATTAATAAATTAAATAATTTTAACTTAAGCAATAATGATTTAGAGTTAAATAATATATACAAAAATGAAGAATTAAATAATGCAAATACAGGTGAATTAAGCAACACTTTAAAAGATGTTCAAGAAAATTTTAATAAAGAAATGGTAATTAAAATAAAAGAAATGATAGCTAAAGCTGAAAATATAGCAATAAAAATAGTTAAAGGAGAGTCTTTAACTTCCAAAGAAAAGGAGTTTATAAATAAGAACTATCCACAGTTAAAAGAATTTGCTAATAAAACATATAAAGAATCAAATGAATTAAAAATTTTCATAAAGATGAGCAAATTAGGTGAAATACAAAACACAGAGAAAGATATTAATGAATTAATAAATAATGAAAAGATAAAAAACGATACATTGTTTAAAGATTGTAAAATAACAAAAAGTGAATGGAAAATAAAAGATGAATCAATAAATGAGGTTGAAAAATATTTTGTACAAATAAAGAAAGATTTTTCTAAACTTGAAAATATCTTATTGAAATTTATAAAAGGTAAGAATTTAACATCTGAAGAAAAAGAATTTATAGATAAAAAATACCCAGAGTCAAAAAATGTGGCTAATGATATAAAAAAAGAATATGAATCTTTGAAAAATACTATAAAAGAATGCAAATCAGATAAAGAACTAAATGAACTAGTTTCAAAAGAACTGAATAAATTAAAAAAAGGAGAAAACATAGAACAAGGTAATAAAGAAAACACACTAAAAACAATACTAGTAAAGTTAAAAAAACATATACTAAATGAAGTTTTAAAATCTTCTAAACAAACAATTAAAAATGAAGAAGTTGACTTGAAAAAATTTGAATATATAAAAAATAACATATTAAAAGGAGAAAAAGTAACTTTAAAGGAACTTAAATTTATACAATCAAAAAATCCACAAATAAAACAAATTATAGAAGAAACAGTAAAAGAAGTTATAGATTCAAGTATAAAAAAAGAAAATAATAATATTAAACTAGATAAGAAAGCAGTAATTTTAAAATTAATAGAAGATACAAAAGAAAATGGAAGCAAGGGTTTATTATCTGAACTGGAAGTGAAAATAAAACTACTTATATTAGAAGATGAAGATGATATATATAGTAAAATTGTAAATCCAGAATCAATATATGCGATAAATACATTTGCATATTTTAAAACGAACTTAATGTCTTATAGTTTGATATGCCTTGGAATAGCAAGTTTAATTTTAGTAGTATCACTGCTTTTGCATAATTACTAAAAACGTAAGACAACTATATTTCAAAAATGTAATTATAATGTAATGTAAATAAATAGCGAAAAATTCTCCTGTGATATAGAATGAATATATTAATTTGAGGGGGAAAACAAATGAAAAAGTTTAATGCATTTCAAATAAAAATACTTCTAATTGCACTTATGTTACTTGATCATGTATTTTTTGCATTTAATGGATTAATGCCAAGCTGGGTACATGCTTTAACAAGAGGTGTTGCGCCTATGTTTGCATATTTTTTGGTGGAAGGATATTTTTATACTAGAGATAAACGAAAATACGGAGCTAGATTATTTGGGTTTGCAGTATTTATGTATTTTGGAAATATGATAATAAATGATATATTTGCAAGTAAAAACATAATAGTTGATAATAATATATTTGCTACACTATTTGTAGGATTTATTGTAATAAGTATATTTGAAAGAGCTAAAAATAAAGAAGGATTAGTAAAAGTATTATTGATTGTAGTAGCCATAGTAGTGGCATTTTATGCTGCTAATTTAGTAGAAGGTGGATTTTCAGTTATACCATTTATAATGATTACGTATTTCTTTAAAGGAAATAAGAAAAAGCAAATAATAGGATATTTGTTATTATCTATAATACTTTTCTTTATGTCATATGTTCATTATGACTCAATTAAGGATACATTTGATATGTTAATGTATAACTCAGACTTCTTAGAAATTTTAGCTATACCAACGATACTTGTATATAACGGAAAAAGAGGTTTAAATAATAAGTTTGGTAAGTATTTATTCTATGTATTTTATCCATTACATTTATGGATTCTAGCATCTATAAGTTTTATGATTAAATAAGAAATTAAAATGCAAAATAAAGCTTCCATTTATTAAATGGGAGCTTTAATATTATCTTTTTTTCTTTTTCTTTTTTTTCTTGCCTTTATTTAGACGTTTTTGCTTAGCTTTATATGCTTGCTTTTCTGCAACTTTTTTAGCTTTTTCTTCTTCATTCCTTTTTTCTAATTTAGAAACGTATAGAGTTAGTAATAATAATGCTAACCCCATAGCAGCAAATATGTAGTTTTTAATATATAATCCCAAAACTATAATAGTACTATCAACTATAATACCTATGTGATTTTTATATTTCATATAAAAATTTTTCATACTAGTCCTCTTTTTCACTTGAATTTTATATATCTATAATAAAAAAACATAGAGCATTAGTCAATAAAAATTTAAAAATGCATTTATTGAATGATAAAGACAAATTTATATGTTACAAGTAACAGAACATTAACGGTATTTGGATGTGAATAAAAAAAATCATACATTTAATATAAAATATATGATATTAAATTACAGGAAAAATTTGTTTTTGACAATAAAATGTTAATTTCGACAAAGGATATAGTTTATAATACAAATAGAGTGAATTAAAATAGAATAATTGAATTGTGGGGGAAGAAAAAATGAGTAAAAAATTATCAGTATTAATGGCAGCAATATTATCACTAAGTATGATGTTAGTAGGATGTAAAAGTGAAAGTCCAACAGATGTAGTAAATACATATTTCACACAACTAAAAAAGGGAGATAGTGAAGAAGCTAGTAAGTTTATTGAAGAGACTATTTCAGAAACTGAAGAAGAAACTGGAGATAAAGCTGCGAAGGAAAAAACAGATGAAGCATTAAAAATATATCTTTCAAAAATGGATGCTAAAGTATTATCTGAGAAAGTAGATGGAGATAATGCAACTGTTGAAGTAGAACTTAGCAGTCTTAATTTTGGGAATATGTTAATAGAAGTAATGCAAGAAGGATTAGCAGATGCTTTTAGTGGAAAAGAAGTAGATGACGATTATATGAGTAAAAGTTTATTAGAAAAAGTTAAGTCAGGTAAGGTGGAAACAAGAACTGGAAAAGTAAATTTAACAAAAAAAGATAAAGTATGGACAATAAAATCTGACGACGATATACTAACTTTAATGCTTGGAAAAGCAAAGTTAGAAGATAATTCAACAAGTAAATAAATTATTATACTAAAAAGGATATGCTTATAATAGCATATCCTTTTTAGTTGACATAAGTATAAATAGTAGTTATTATAGTTTAGTACAAAACAAATTTGTGGAGGTGTTTTCTTGACTAATAAAAATAAGCTAGGTCTTCATATTAGTAAAATAAATCATATAATTTCAAGAAAAATGGATAGTGCTGTAATTAAAGCTATTGATGATAACTTAACTGTATCACAAGCTTATGTAATAGATTTTATTTCTATGAAAGGTGAAAATAAAGAAATATTCCAGAAAGACTTGGAAAAAGAGTTTGATCTGAAACGTTCATCTATTAGTTTAATGTTGAATAACATGGAAAAGAGTGATTTGATAGAAAGAGTTCCTGTAGCAGAAGATGCTCGTTTAAAAAAAATAATTTTAACAAATAAGTCTAAGAAGCTTTATGAAGAAATTTCTAAATCCATTGACTCAATAGAGCATAAGTTGTGTGAAAATATAACACCAGAAGAGATAAAGATATTTAAAATAGTACTTGATAAAATAAGAAATAATTTAGAATAAATTATTAGCAATTATCTACAGCACTTCGACTAAGGTTATTATTTATAATAGGAAATTTTTTATACTTAATACCTTATACGAAGTGAATTTTTATAGAATGTTGTTTTGTGCAAAACATAAATGAATGAAGGAGAATAGAATATGTCAAAAGTATCTAATTTTACAGAGGGTAAAATATTCTCGCCCTTATTAAAATTTGCCATACCAATTTTACTTGCACTATTTTTACAAACAATGTATGGTGCAGTTGATTTACTTATAGTTGGTAGGTTTGGTCATGCAGCAGATGTGTCAGCTGTATCCACAGGTAGCCAAGTAATGATGACGATAACAGTAATAATTACAGGACTAACTATGGGTCTTACTATATTAATAGGTCAAAAATTAGGAGAAGGAAAGTCAAGAGAAGCTGGAGATGTTGTGGGAAGTGGTATTTGCATATTTGCAGTTATGGCTATTATTATTACCATTTTAGTTGTAAGTTTTGCTTCGCCCATATCTTCATTTATGCATGCACCAAAAGAAGCTTTTAATGGAACTGTATCTTACATAAGAATTTGTGCTGTAGGTTCAGTTTTTGTAGTTTCTTATAATATTATAGGCGGAGTTTTTAGAGGTCTTGGTGATTCAAAAACTCCACTTATAACAGTTGCAATTGCCTGTGTTACAAATATTATTGGAGATTTGATTTTTGTTGGAGTCTTTAAAATGGCAGCAGCAGGGGCAGCCATTGCCACTATTATGGCTCAAGGGTTAAGTGTTATTTTATCTTTGATAATTATTAGAAAGCGTGGATTGCCTTTTGAGTTTTCAAAAGAAAGTATAAAGTTCCATAAAAACTTAACATCAAAAATAATTAAATATGGTGCTCCAATAGCCCTACAAGACGGACTTGTACATTTATCTTTTCTTGTTATTATGATTATAGGTAATTCTATGGGAGTAATTCCATCAGCAGGAATTGGTGTTGCAGAAAAACTTGTTGGGTTTATAATGCTTATACCATCGTCGTTTTCACAAGCAGTATCTGCTTTTGTTGCACAAAATTATGGTGCTAAAAAATATGAAAGGGCTAAAAAAGTTCTTCTATATGCCATTTTAGCATCTTTATGTTGCGGTGTTTTAATGTTTTATATTACATTTTTCCATGGAAATTTACTAGCAGGAATGTTCTCAAAAGATAAGTATGTAGTTTTAGCAGCTTGGGAATATATGAAAGCTTATGGAATAGACTGCCTTTTAACTGCAATAATGTTTTCTATGGTAGGTTATTTTAATGGATGTGGAAAAACAACTTTTGTAATGATACAAGGAATAGTAGGTGCTTTTTGTGTGAGAATACCAGTTTCGTTTCTTATGAGTAAAATAGAGCCAGTGTCTCTATTTAAAGTTGGTCTTGCAACACCAATGTCCACCTTAGTTCAAATTATTTTATGTATAATTTACTTTGTGATTTTATCAAAAAAATTAAGAAAAGAAAATTTATTATCAGATACTAAATCAGTAAAAAAAGCATAAATTTCAAGAAAAAAATTTTTATTGAAATAAAGCCATTAATGTAATAATTAGTGGCTTTATTTTATTCACTCTTACATAAAATATCTTTTAATGGCAAATTTAATATAAATAGCAAAAGTCATTAAAGGAGAAATGTAAAATGAGCACAAATGAAAATAAGAAAAAATCATTTAAGTTACCAACGGCTTATACTGTATTATTAGCCATAACAGCGATTATTGCAATTGCAACATATTTCATACCAGGAGTTAAGAAAGCAACTCTGGCTAATTTTGTTATGGCACCAATAACTGGATTAAAGGAGTCAATTGATATAGCCATCTTCGTTTTACTGATAGGAGGATTTTTAGGAGTAACTACAAAAACAGGTGCCTTAGATGCAGGTATAGGAAATGTAGTTGCTAAGTTAAAGGGAAAAGAATTGATTTTAATACCTGTTTTAATGTTTTTATTCTCTCTTGGAGGAACTAGTTTTGGTATGGCAGAAGAAACTATTGCTTTTACAGCTTTAGTTACAACTACTATGATAATAGCAGGATTTGATCCTTTAGTATCTGTAGCGTCTATTATTTTAGGAGCAGGCTGTGGTGTTTTAGGATCTACAGTTAACCCGTTTTTAGTTTCTGTAAGTATTGGTGCACTAAAAGGAGTAAACATAGCAACTAATCAAGTTATAGTAATTGGTACAAATATAGCATTATGGTTATCGTCATTACTTATATCCATATTTTTTGTTATGAATTATGCTAAAAAAGTTCATGCTGATAAATCAAATACATTATTGTCAGACTCAGAAATAAGACAAGCAAATGAAGCTTTTATAGGAAATAAAGATGGCAAAGAAGAAGTAATAGAGTTTACTGGACAGAGAAAAGTTGTACTATCACTATTTGCTTTTACATTCTTAGTGATGGTAGCAGGAATTATTCCTTGGGAAGAATTTGGTGTAACCATATTTGCAAATACAGCATTTTTAACTGGAGCTCCACTTGGAAGCTGGTGGTTCTCTGAGCTAGGCATGTGGTTTGTAATTATGGCAATAATTATAGGTTTAGTTTATAGAATGACAGAATTAGAAATAGTAAATTCATTCCTAGATGGAGCAGCAGAAATGGTTGGAGTTGCCTTGGTTATAGGTGTCTCAAAAGGTATATCAGTTATAATGAGCTCTACAGGATTAGATGCATATGTATTGTCAAAGGCATCTTCAGTATTAATTGGAATGTCACCAATTATATTCACAGTAGTTGCTTATTTAATTTATATGGCATTGTCATTTTTTATACCTTCTACATCTGGACTTGCAGGTTTATCAATGCCAATATTTGGGCCTTTAGCAGTTAGCTTAGGATTTCCACCAGAAGTTATAATCTCAATATTTAGTGCTGGTAGTGGTATTGTAAACTTAGTTACACCAACAAGTGGTGTTATAATGGGAACACTAGCTATAGCAAAAGTAGATTATTCATCATGGGTTAAGTTTGTAACGAAAGTATTATTAGCTATTTTCGTTGCATCAGCAATTATATTAAGTATTGCTATGATGATGGTATAAATTAATTTTAAGGAGAAAGTAAATGACAATAAATATTGAAAATCCAAAACTACAATTAGTTTTTAAATATTTTTCGGAAATATCTAAAATACCTAGAGGTTCTGGAAATGAAAAGGGAATAAGTGATTATTTAGTAAGTGAAGCTAAAAGACTTGGATTAGAAGTAATTCAAGATGAAACATTAAATGTAATAATTAAAAAAACAGGTACACAAGGATATGAAAATAGTCCAGGAGTAATACTTCAAGGACATATGGATATGGTTTGTGAAAAAAATAAAGACACAGTTCATGACTTTACTAAAGATGAAATAAAATTAAGAGTAGATGGAGATTATCTATATGCCACAGGAACAACTTTGGGAGCTGATAATGGAATAGCAGTTGCCATGGGACTTGCATTACTAGCAAGTGATGATATACCTCATCCTCCTCTTGAAGTGATTTATACAGTTAATGAAGAAGTTAGTATGATAGGTGCTATGAAGTTAGATGGAAGTATCTTCAAAGGAAGATATATAATAAACGTAGACTCAGAGGAAGAAGGAAAAATAACTGTAAGTTGTGCTGGTGGTGTGACTGCAGTTATTACTATAGATAAAGAATACAAGGAGATTTCTTCATCAAAAGTAGCTTATAATATAGGAATAAAGGGTCTCCAAGGTGGGCATTCAGGGATGGAAATCGATAAGAAGAGAGGAAATTCCAATGTATTAATGGGTAGAGTTTTAAATCATATTTGCAAAAGTGAAATAAGTTATGATTTAGTTACTATTCATGGTGGGCTTAAAAATAATGCAATACCTCGTGAAGCAGAATGTGTAATTCTTATAGATGATAATAATAAAGAAGATTTAGAAAAAGAAATTGGAAATATTTTAGATATATTGAAAAACGAGCTAAAAACTTCAGATCCAGGCGTAATTTTGGAATGTAATAAAAATGAAGAAACTTACAATAAAGCATTAAGTGATGATGTTAAAAATCAAATTATTGGAGTTTTAAACTTAATGCCGAGAGGAATTCAAACTATGAGCGCTGATATAGAAGGCTTAGTAGAAAGCTCTACTAATTTAGGTGTCGTAGTTACAAATGATAATGATATTAAATTTGAATTTGCAACTAGAAGTTCAGTAAAAAGTTTAAAAGAAGACTTAAATTATAGAATGGAATTACTTAGCGGATTTATAGGTGTAAAACTTGACTTAGAAGATGATTATCCTGAGTGGGAATATGCTAAAAACTCTAAACTAGAAAAAATTTGTGAGGATACTTATGAAGAAGTAACAGGCAAAAAACCAGAAATAGTGGCACTACATGCTGGATTAGAATGTGGATTGTTACTTGACGCCATAAAAGGGGCAGAGGCCGTGTCAATAGGTCCAGATTTATTTGATGTTCACACACCTAATGAACATTTAAGTATTAGTTCAACAGAGAGAATATGGGATTACTTAATAGCTATCCTTAAAAATATTAAATAATTATTTTTATAAATTTAAAAAATGATTTTATATACTTACCCAAAAATGACATCTAATTTATTAGATGTCATTTTTTGGTAAGTAAGTATTAAAAAAGTTTATATTAACCTATTTCTAGGACAATAACAAAAATGTGTTTTTTACATTTTATAGTATGATTTAAAAAAATTCAATACATATTTTAAAAATATATATTATTCTGTTAATTTTCTTATATTTTAAGCAACTAAGAATTGGGAAAGGGATTTATAAAAATATTATTGACTTTCATAGTGTACTATATATATAATACACTATGAAGGGTGTATTATATATATAGTACACTAACATTATTAATTCTGAAAGAAGGAGATAGATGTTGAAATTCATAGTGAATGATAGAGAGCCTGTATATATTCAAATCATTAGAAATATAAAACAAAAAGTTGTGACTGGTGAATTAAAAATGGGTGAAAGACTTCCTTCAAGAAGGGAAATGGCAGTAAATATAAATGTCAATCCAAATACAGTGCAAAAAGCATATAAGGAGATGGAAGAAATGGGGCTTATTAATACAATAAAAAATAATCAAAGTACTATTACTGAAGATGAAATTTTTGTTAGACAAATAAGAGAAAGTTTAATTAATGAGGCTACGGAAATTTTTGTTGAGCAAATGAAAGCTATTAAGGTGGGCAAAGAAGAAATTAAAAATATTATCAATGAAAAATATGATTAGGGGGCTTTAGGTAAATATGATTGAAGTGAAAAATGTCAAAAAGAGATATGGAATAGTCAAAGCTTTAGATGATGTTTCTTTTAATATAGAAGAGGGGAAAATCACTGCTATTTTAGGGGTGAATGGTGTTGGAAAGTCAACTATTCTTAAATCTATTGCAGGTCTTGTAAAATTAGACAGAGGGGAAATTATTATTGATGGAGAAAAGTTCAATCAAAAAATTTACAATAAACTTGCCTTTGTACCAGATATAGATATACATTTTTCTCATTTGAATATTAAAGAGACTTTTGAGCTTATGAAAATTTTCTATAAAAATTGGGATGAAAAAAGAGCTTATGAAATGCTTAAAATGTTTTCTTTAGAGGATAGTCAAAATATTAGTAAATTATCAAAAGGAAATAAAGCAAGGGTGAAAATTATAATTGGTTTTGCACAAAGAGCAAAATACACTTTGCTTGATGAACCCTTCTCTGGAATAGATATTTTTAAAAGAGAAGAATTTATAAAAGCAATATTGGAGTTTATTGAAGAAGATGAAAGTATTATTATTACTACACATGAAATAGGGGAAATAGAACAAATTGTGGATGATGTAATAATTATCAATAATGGAAAAGTAGTAGATAAGTTTAATGCAGAAGAAATTAGAGAAAATGAGGGCATGTCAATAGTTGACAAAATGAGGGAGGTATATGATGGTAAATAAAATATGGGCATTGTTTGAGATAGAATTTAAAAGAATACAAAAGATATATTTTTCTATACTTGCTTTGTTATTTTTAAGTAATGCTGGATTTTTTACTTTCTTAATTAATTTAAATCTTAAAGAATCTGAATCAATATTAGGTTATAAGGTGGGGATATCGGAATTAAAAGGAAATGCTGCAATGGAATTATTCAGTTCAAGTTTTGTAGCACAGACGACTTATCAGTTAACATTTTTTCTTTTAATAGGTGCATTATTATGGTGCTTATATTACGGCTTGGCAATTTGGTACAAAGATTTTTCTAATAAGACAAAAACTATATATACTTTGTTTATGTTACCAGAAAATAAATTTATAATATTTATATCAAAATTAATAACGATGGTAACATTAATTTATGGAGTAATACTTGTGCAATTTTTATGCTGGTTAATAATGGGTACAATAATGAAAAATATAAGTGGACTATCTTTTGTGCATATTATAAATACTATAAATAATGCAAGACCAGATATTTACATGATTTACGTACCACAAATAAGTAGAGTAGAGTTTATAATGATATTTATACTCGGCCCAATTCTTGCTATGACAGTTTTATTTACAGGAATTATGATGCATAAAACAGTTAAGAAAATAGGTGGAATACTAGGAGTAATATATGTTATTTCAATAATGATGGTTTATTTGTCAATTACAATACGTTACAATACATATTCAGATATTTTAATGAAAACACATTTAATCTTTTATATAGTAGTATTTGTCATGTCCGTATGTGTTTCGTATAGCACATTGACTAAGAAAATATATGTTTAAGGGGGGAGAAATACATGAATAAAAATATTGGGGAAAAATTTTTAAGCATCATATTTGTAGGACTTTTAGGAATAGGTATTTCTCTATTTTACCTGGGAAAAAATAATGAAGAAGTTGAAGATTTATATGGAAAAAGAAGCGAACTGGGGGATGTAAATATTTTACTTCAAAATAATAAAGGCATGTATGAAACTAATGAGATAAAAATAAGTAAAGATGATATATCAATAGATTATATGGCAAAGCAAGGCGTTCCTAATTTTAATTTATCAAAGAATAATATAGAAGGAAGAAGTGCATTAGAAATTCTTACTTATGGTTTTGTAGATTATTCAGCGGCCCTATTAAAAGATGATGATAGATTTGCAGCAGTTCGTTTAAATAATGAATATGTAGATGCAGATAATTATGAATTAGTTGCAAATATAAAAATTAAATATAATAACAAAGATAAAGTTGAAAGCTATGATGTATCTTTAGGTGATCAAAGTGTTAATAGTACAGGAGTAGTTTATTCTTCAGTTCCCATAAGCATAGACAAGGAGAATATATATATTGTTACACTTAAAAGTTATTATTCACAAGAATATATGAAAAAAAGAGAAAATTCCGATTATGAAGGAACTGTAAGTGATGATTTTGACAAAACTGAATTAAACTTATATAAGATTAATTTATCTAATAAAAATTCTAAACATATTTTAAGTAAAGAATTTGATGGAAAAGATATTTATATAAAGGGTGAATTATGTTTTGCTAACAAAAATAAAGCTTATTTTTTAGTAAATAAAAAAGATAAAGAAAAAGGATATAAATCTTCTTTATTGGAGTTTGATGCTTTTAGCAAAGACATAGATACCATAGATTTAGGAACTAAAGAAGATAACATAAAAAAATTCTCTGTTGAGGATAATAAGATATTATTATTTTCTCATGGTGGAATTGAAGGTAAAAATGTAAAACTTAATAATGGTGACGCTAGAGAGATTGTAGTTGATTTAGAAAGTTCAAAGGTGGAATATATTAACCATATAAAAGTAGATGCTAATGGAGACGATATTTTACAAGTGCGAAAAGTTGGTAATAAAGTATATTATATAACTATAGGTTATAATGAAAAAGGAAAAGATGCAGGAAAGTACTCTTATTATATTGGAGTATTTGATGAAGATAAAAATGAAGTAGTATATAAAGGCAGAATAAATCAAAACACAAATTATTATGGTGAAGTTGGAATTGTTAAAGAAGATGAGTTATAAACAAGAGATGTTAGTAGAAATACTAACATCTCTTGTTGAATAAAGGGATACACAAAAATGTGTATCCCTTTATTCAACAAAACAATATGAAGATCAAGTATACTGATAAGAATAGTAAAAGACATAAAAAAATAGTGTTATAATATTATTAATATATAACTTATATTTATATATGGAGGGGGATTATGTACAAAAAATTTTTTCATGTGGCAATTAATGAAGATAAAAATTGTAAAGAAGCTCTTTTAAGGCAAAAAGAACTATATTCAAGAAAAAATGATATGAGAAGTGAGTTTGAAAGAGATTATACTAGAATTTTACACTGTTTAGCATATAGAAGATTAAAACATAAGACACAAGTATTTTTTAACACACAAAATGATCATATTTGCACAAGAATGGAACATGTATCTCATGTAGAATCAGTAAGTTATATTATAGCTAAAGCTTTAGGGTTAAACCATGAATTAACAAAAGCAATAGCAACAGGCCATGATTTGGGCCATGCACCCTTTGGTCATGAGGGGGAAAATGTTATAAAAAATATACTAGAAGAAAATTTAAACTCTTCTTTTTGGCATGAAAAAAATGGTTTGAAAGTAGTAGACAAGCTGGAATTACTCCAAGATAATAAGGGAGATCTAAGTAATTTAAACCTTACATATGCAGTAAGAGATGGCATAATATGTCATTGTGGTGAGGTAGATGAAAATGGAATCTACCCTAGAAAAGACTTTATAGATTTAAATACCATAACAAATCCTGGACAGGTGCAGCCTTATACTTGGGAAGGTTGTGTTGTGAAAATTGCTGACAAAATAGCTTATCTTGGAAGAGATATAGAAGATGCACTTCTTTTAAAAATAATTAGTCGTAATGATTTAAAAGAAGTATATGAACTAGGTCATAAGTACGGCCAAAAAACAGTGAATACTTCAGTAATAATGCACGAATTAATGGGTGATCTTATTGAAAACAGCTCTATTGAAAATGGAATTTGCTTTTCTCATGAAAAACAGAACTTTATCGACTCCATAAAAAAATTCAACTATGAAAAAATATACAATAATGAAAAGTTTAGTTATTATAAAAAGTATGCAAACTTAGTAATAAATAGCATATTTGAAGAACTATTCAAATATTATGACAAAGAAAATACAATAAATAATTTGCAAGCTAATATAGATAAGAAGTATAGATTTATTCTAAGTGATTTTAAAGGGTGGATAATAAAGTATTGTGATGAAAGTATTTTTGATAGGAGAGATTTGAAAAATAGTCTAAATAATGTGAAAGTTTATGGAACTTTACATAGTGAAAATATATATAAAGAAGCCATAATAGATTATATTTCTTGTATGACAGATGCTTATGCTATTAAATGTTTCAATGAATTAATATGCTTTTGATGATAAAAGTTTAACAAAAAAGATGTAATTGTTATAAAAAAGTGTGTTTAAATATTTTGAACAATAGACAATTTAGTTTTGCTAATTTTAAAATGGGTATAAATATATCATAAAAGACAAATAAATTTTGAGCAAAATAAGCAAAAATATGATAATATATTAAGTATTTCAATAATTAAAATTATCAAGGAGAAAAATTTATGCAACAAGTAAATGAATTAAATTTATTCATACAAAAGAATCAAAATTTTTATGAAGAAAAATTTAGAAAAATGGATGATTCAGGAAAGAGCATATCTTGGAACTGGGCAGCATTTTTTATGGGCATATATTGGATGATATATAGAAAAATGTATTTTAAAGCAGGTGCATTTTTTATATTAAGCTTAGTAGCATCTTCTACACCATATATTGGAGGAATACTAAACCTTGCAGTTTTAATTGGTATAGGAGTATATGCAAATGCATTATACCAGGATCAGATACGTGTAAATATGGAAAAAACAAAGGAATTATTACCGGAGGCAAAAGAGATAATTGCTAAGAAAAGAGGGGGAACGAACTTACCTCTTGCAATTGGATTATATGCAGTACAAACCATATTGGCCATAATAGTTTTATTTATGGTTTCAAAAATGTAAATAAAATAGCATTCACTAATTTATTTTAGTGAATGCTATTTTTGCTTATTTTAAACCTAAATCTGAAAGCATGCTTGATATTCCATATGTTTCATCATATTTTGAATAGTAATCTTTAAACACATCATCCACTTTGGAATCTTTAAATACCTCAAATTCAATTCCTTTAAATTCGCCTATAATACATTTTAAATTAGTATTATTTAAGTAGTCCATTAATCTTATTATATACTTTTTTATATCTTCTTCAGGTAGTACATTTAATTCATCAATATTTTCAGCTACAATGCAAGCAGACTCATTTAATTCTTCTGTTGAAATGCTATTACTTAATTTAGATATTATATTTTCCAACTCTTCTTTGCTAAGTTCTAAGTCATCTATATTTTTATCATCTAAAATTTCTTGTATTTTATCTAAAATCATAGATTCATTCCAAGAATATTTATTAGAATTAGATGTTATTTTATTATCAATATTATTGTTCATTTTACAAATCTCCTCAGTTTAATTTAATGTTATTATATCAAAAATTATGAATTTTATCAGTAGGGGTAGGTTATAGAATTTTTAATGGAGAATGAAGAAGAATAGTAAATTTTTATATGTTATAATAAGAAAAACATATTATCATAAAATAAATACATAAGAAAATTGGAAAGGTTGGGATGAATATGATAAAACCAATTATGAAAGACGTATTGTTTTTAGGAGAAAAATCTGAACTAGCTACTAAAAAGGATATACATGTAGTTAATGACTTAATTGATACATTGAGAGCAAATCTTGAAAACTGTGTTGGAATGGCAGCAAACATGATAGGAGTTAGGAAATGCATAATTGTATTTGCTGTAGGAAATGCAATAGTTCCAATGATTAACCCGGTTATAACTAAGAAAGAAAATAGCTATGTGACTGAGGAAAGCTGCTTATCTTTAATAGGTGTTAGACAAACAACAAGATATGAAACAATAGAAGTGGAATATTTTGATAAAAGTTTCAAAAAACAAAAGAATACATTTAATGGATTTGTAGCACAAATTATTCAACATGAGGTTGACCATTGTAAGGGAATAATTATTTAGAGAAAAGATACTAGTAAAAATACTAGTATCTTTTTTTCAGAAATTTTTGAATAAAATGCACTATTTCACTGGGATTGTGTACAATTCAATCTTTTTATAACAAAATAAGACATGGAATATTTTTCTATATTTAAAAATATAAAAAAATTTTAAAAAAAATTAAAAAAGGTGTGGAAAAAAATAAAAATAAGATGTATAATCGTTCTTGGCAAAAAAAATATTTAAATTTTAAGGGGGCTAAAGCAATTATGCTAACAGCAATTTTAGGCGCATTAGGCGTTATAACAGCAGGTTACACAACAGTTTACGTAAATGACTTTAGAAAACACAGAGATGCATCGAAGGCAAACGTATTCAGATCAGGACTATTTATAGGATTTATAACAGATTTTCTAGATGCAATAGGAGTAGGTTCTTTTGCAACTACAACAGCAATTTTAAAATTCAGTAAGAAAGTACATGTACCAGATAAGTTATTACCAGGAACATTAAACGTTGCACATGCATTACCGATGATAACGCAAGCGTTTTTATCACTTAATGCAATATCTGTAGACATGACTACATTAATATGTATGATAGTATCTGCAGTTGTAGGTTCTTGGATAGGAGCTGGTATAATATCAAAATTACCAGAGAAAAAAGTTCAATTAACTATGGGAGTTGCTCTTGCAGGAACAGCTGTATTATTAGTATTAGGTCAATTAGGATTAATGCCATCAGGTGGGGAAGCAATGGGTCTTACTGGTGGAAAATTAATAGTAGGTATAGTTGGTAACTTTATGCTTGGAGCATTAATGACAGCAGGTATAGGATTATATGCGCCATGTATGGCTATGGTTGCACTTCTTGGAATGAACCCAAAGGCAGCATTCCCAATAATGATGGGTGCTTGTGCATTCGTTGGACCAATAGCAAGTACAAAGTTTGTTAAAGAAGGAGCTTATGAAAGACAAGTATCTATGGGTATAACTATAGGTGGGGTAATAGGTTCAGTTCTAGCATTATTATTCGTAACTAACATGCCAGTATACTGGCTAAAATGGTTAGTAGTTTTAGTTGTTGTTTATACTTCAGTAACTATGTTTAAAGCAGCTATGGCTAAAGATGTAGAAACTCAAACAGAAGCAAAAGCTAGCTAATATTTAAAATTAAATTTAATTAAAAAATATAAAAGTCTACCTTTATGAAAATAAGGTAGACCTTTTTTATGTAATTAAAAATCTTATAATAATGAAAGTTTTATTAATGATATATAATTACTAAATAACTTAAAAACTTACTATGTATGTTTAAAATACTTTAATTAAATCACTTGTATTATTTTTAAATTTACTTACTATTTTTCTTTTTAGAATTTCCTACTTTATATGATAATCCATTTCCAAGATTAATTGTAGTGCCTCTTTTGCTATTATGAGTTACATTGCCAACTTTTACAGATGTACTTACTCCAGATTTGCTAATATTCAACTTCAAATTTTCCCCTATTTTTATTGATTTTCTAAAATTAAACCCCATAAAGATCTCCTTTTTTTACTTGAAATTTTTGTTATATTTTATCTTTTATAATATTATTATACTACAAATAGTTTCTACTATATTGCTAGTATAGGTTACAATTTTTCTTATATATGAATATAATATAAAAGGCATATGAAATGTTTTACCTATTAAAAGTTAAGAATATAAATTTGAAAAAACTTGACATTAAATTAAAAATACTAATATAATGGTATTACAAGTTAAAAAATCGGTAGGTGAGGTTACCTTAGGGATACGGGTTGATGCCGCGAAGTAGTGGAAACACTATTAGATGGTTAGCAGGACACATCGGAAAAAGAAGGTGTATTCTAATTCAATTACATTGCCCTAAGAAGCTAAAGCTTGAACGAGAATTATTAATATATTATTTATTGTATACAAATCCTTGTTTAGCTATGGCTTCACGAGGATTTTTTTATTGAATTCAAAAAATGATAAGAAGGAAGGTGAGATTGTGGAATCAGGTAGTCAGAGTAATAATTACTGTTGGAAAATAGTTGGTGTAAAACAAAAATTGGAATATGGGATTAGGATGTCTATTTGGTGTCATCATTCTCTCATAATATATACTTACTAAAATAAATAAAAATATATTTATATATAACAATTAACACCTCTTAATAATTTCTAATAGTAAGAAATAATAAAATAGTGAATTTAGCTATTTAGTTATGCAAAAAAACTTTGGAGAGCAAGGGGTGTATTTTTGCGGTCTTTTTTAAGAAATATTGAAATGATGTATGAGAAAGGGGAGAGATAAAATGTTAAAAGAAATTATAGTTTTACTTATGTTTAGTATTATGTTTATGATTGTGTCATATGCCTTATACACTGGTAAGGCATTAAAATATATGAAATCTTATGAAGCAATGAGGGATGAAGACAAAGAAAAAATAAAAGTAATTCCACTTTGCAGAAATATAAGCGTGGCAATTTTCCTAGCCGCAATTATATTTTTTATAGCAGCGTGTTCATTAGAATTTAGAGAGAATTTCTTTCAATGGTTCATTGTAATTTGGACAATAGGTTGTGCTATTGATCTATGGTATATTAATAAATCAAAAAAATATGAAAATTAGGTTTTAATAGAAAAGCAAAATTTTCAGTGGCTAAATGCTTTTAGCGTTTATATAGATATTAAAAAGAAAGAAAAGAGGTGATGAAAGTGGATTCCCAAAGGAATAAAGGCATAAGAGGTCAAGGAAGCAAAATTAATAATAATGATGATGAAGTTCCTATAATTCATTTTTCATCACAAATTTATAATAAATAATTTAGACATTCCTACCTTTAATTTTGTGCCTAAAAAGCAGGTTGTTATAAAACAAAATTAAGGAGGTATTAGAAATGAATACTATAAAAAGATATGAAAATTTAAATGATAAAAGAAAGATTACTCAAGAGGTTGCTAATAAAAATTATAATATGGAAAATTTAAAATTGGCAGCATCTTTAGATATTAAAATATTATTAGAAAAATTAAATTCTTCTGTACATGGTATGGAAGAAAAAGAAGTAATAAATAGTTGTAATACTCATGGTAAAAATGAGATTACACGCGAAAGAAAAAAGTCCTTAGCAAAAAGATTAGTAGAGTCATTTATTAATCCATTTACTATTATATTGTTTTGTCTTGCTATTGTATCAACAATAACAGATATTGTATTACCTTATATTCAAGGAGTTCCAGAGAATGTGGATCCTTTAACTGTAATAATTATTATGACAATGGTAGTAGCATCAGGAGCACTTCGCTATATTCAAGAAACACGTTCAGGCAATGCAGCAGAAAAATTATTATCTATGATAACTACAACATGTTCAGTAGAAAGAAAAGAAAAGGGACAAAAAGAAATTCCACTAGAAGAGGTAGTAGCAGGTGATATTATACATCTTTCAGCAGGAGATATGTTACCAGCAGATGTTCGCATAATTGAGGCAAAAGATTTGTTTATAAGTCAATCTGCTCTTACTGGAGAAAGTGAGCCAGTTGAAAAGATTCATACTAAGGCTACAAAAGATTGTGATGTTATAACAGAATATCATAACCTTGCATTTATGGGTAGTAATGTTATCAGTGGTTCTGCTAAGGCAGTAGTAATAGCAGTTGGAGATAAGACAATGTTTGGCTCAATGGCTAGATCAGTAGCAGGAGAAGCAGTGGAAACTAACTTTACAAAAGGTGTAAATTCAGTATCTTGGGTATTAATTCGATTTATGTTAATAATGGTACCTATTGTATTCTTTGTAAATGGAATAACAAAGGGTGATTGGTTAGAAGCTTTCTTATTTGCCATCTCCGTGGCAGTAGGTTTAACTCCAGAAATGCTACCAATGATAGTGACAACTTGTCTTGCAAAAGGTGCAGTTGCCATGTCTAAGAAAAAAACAATTATTAAAAATTTAAATTCTATCCAAAATTTCGGAGCTATGGATATACTTTGTACTGATAAAACAGGAACACTAACTCAAGATAAAGTTGTTTTGGAGTATTATATGGATTTAAATGGAAAAGAAAATTCTCGCATATTGCGTCATGCATATTTAAATAGTTTCTTCCAAACAGGATATAAAAATTTAATGGATAGAGCAATTATTACTAGGACAGAAGAGGAAGAGGCTAAGGATAAGACATTGACAGATTTATCAGAGGCTTATCACAAAGTAGATGAAATACCATTTGATTTTACACGTCGTCGTTTAAGTGTAGTAGTAGAGGATTCAAATGGTAAATCTCAAATGATTACAAAAGGTGCTGTAGAAGAAATGCTATCCATATGTGACTTTGCAGATTACAATGGTGAAATAGTACTGCTTACAACAAAAGTTAAAAAAGAAATACTTGCTAGAGTAAATGATTTAAATGAAGATGGAATGAGGGTAATTGCTTTGGCTCAAAAAACAAATCCATCTCCAGTAGGATCATTTGGAGTAAAAGATGAATGTGAAATGGTATTGCTTGGATACTTAGCATTTCTTGATCCACCAAAAGAAAGTACTAAAGATGCTATTAAAGTATTAAAGGAACATGGAGTAACAACAAAAATATTAACTGGTGATAATGAAAAAGTTACTCGTTATATTTGTAGCCAAGTTGGCTTAAGAGTAGAAAATATATTATTAGGATCTGATATAGAAAAAATGTCCCAAGATGAATTAAAGGAAGCAGTTGAAAAAACAACAGTATTTGCAAAACTTTCACCAGAGCAAAAATCAATAATTGTTACTGTGTTAAGAGAAAATGGTCACACAGTAGGATTTATGGGAGATGGTATTAACGATGCTGTAGCTATGAAATCAGCAGATGTTGGGATTTCTGTAGATAGTGCAGTTGATATTGCAAAAGAATCAGCAGATGTAATTTTACTAGAAAAAAGTTTAATGGTACTAGAAGAAGGCATTATTGAAGGACGTAAAACTTATGCTAACATGATTAAATATATCAAAATGACGGCATCATCAAACTTTGGAAATATGTTTTCAGTATTAGCTGCAAGTGCATTACTTCCATTCTTACCAATGATGAGTGTTCATCTTATAATGTTAAACTTGATTTATGATATATCTTGTATAGCTATTCCATGGGATAATGTTGATGAAGAATTTATTAAAGAGCCAAAAACTTGGGATGCTTCATCTATTGGAAGTTTTATGGTTTGGATTGGACCAACAAGTTCTGTATTTGACTGGACAACATACTTGATAATGTACTTTATAATATGCCCACAATTTGTATCAAATGGAGCATTATACAACATAATTGCAGATGGTACAATTATTCAAAGTGGTATGTTTGCTGGATTAGATATGAAAGCAACTTATGTAGCAATGTTCCAAGCAGGCTGGTTTGTAGAGTCTATGTGGACTCAAACATTGGTAATCCATATGATTAGAACTCAAAAAATTCCTTTTATTCAAAGTAGAGCATCAGCATCTTTAACGCTTCTTACTTGTAGTGGAATAGGATTATTAACAATTATTCCTTTTACACCATTTGGAAAGGCTCTTGGATTTGTTACACTTCCAGGAGTATACTTCTTGTACTTGGGAGCTACAGTATTTTTATATATGTACTTGGTAACTGTTTTGAAAAAAGTATATGTTAAGCGTTATGGCAGTTTAATGTAGGATATAAAGTTGAGAAAAGCTACTAATTTAATATTAGTAGCTTTTTTAATAGAAAATAACTGATAAGTACTTTAACTTTTTTTAAGTTCTAAACTACCATATTCTTTTTTTCTTCGTAGAAATTCGTAATAGTATCACATCGTTTGTTTATATATTTACTTATTAATACCAATACAACATTTAATGATATTATAGTAAGAAAAATAGCCAGATTATTTGATGATAGTAAAATAAGTTTTGCTTTTTCCATTGAATATATAAATGAAATCATAAGTATATTACATTCAATATAGAACATAAGAAGACTTAAGAAGTCTTTGTAAGTATGAGTCATATCTGAAATACTTTTTTTAAAAGTTGCTAAAGACACTACTTCACTAAAGATTCCATATTTTTTAAATATAATGATAGTAGTTTTTATTAGCTTAAATATTAGTATTAAAGGAATAAGGCAAATCATAATAAGTCTAATATTAATATATATATAAATTTTATCAGTATAAAGATTCTGACTTAACAGTAGTAATAGCGGTATATCAACAAATAATAATAGGGCATTTATTGAGATTTTATTGATTTTTATTTCTTTCACTGTTCTCTCCTTAAAAGTTTATATTAATTTATTTATAAGTATAACATAAATTTCAGAAATTCATAAACAAATTGACGGAATATGACATATATTGTTATAAGATGGAGCTGTCTCTTTGAGGAAGCTCTTTTAAGTTTTATTGAATTAAGTAATAGATGATAGTAGCTATAATAGCTATAAATAAGGTTTATGATTAAAAGAAAAAATTAACATAAAAAGAATTATAATATGTAAAAAAACGAAAAAAACATAGTAAACTTATAGTAAGTTATAAATTAATAAACTTAAAATATCTAAAAATGATTAATAGTTAAAATTAATGTGTGTATAAAATAAGTAACTAATGGGGTGTTCTTATTTTAATATATAATGTGTTTAATCAGGGGGGATTTAGATGGTTTTAAACCAAAGGGCTATACTTGATAATAGATTGCCAAATGATGTTAAATATTATCAAGAGTGCTTTAGTGTGGGGCTAAAGTATTACAATGGTGAAGTCTTTGAACAAAATTACAAAAAAGCATTGATGTGGTTTGAAAAATCAGCAGAAGGATCAAATATTAATGCTTGGATATATGTACTATGAAGGTATATGTGTGGAAAAAAACTATAAAAAGTCTTTCTTTTATTTTAAAGAATGTGCAAAGAAGGATAATAAGCAAGGATGGTATTTTGCTGGACTAATGTATAGAGAAGGGCAAGGCATTGATATAGACTACAAAACTGCATATTTATATTTTAATAAGGCAGCACAAAAAGGAGTTGCTGATGCCTATTTCAGATTAGGTGAAATGTATTTTGATGGATTATACGTAGATCAAGATTATGAGCAAGGAGTGGAATTATTTAAAGAATCTGCTAGGCAAGGATATGTTTATGCCCAGTTAGAATTGTCGGAAATGTATTGTTATGGAGTATATGTTGAGAAAGATTTGAAGGAAGCCAACAAATGGTGTGAGATGGTTTTATCACAAAATGATAAATTTTATACGAATGTTTTAAAAGAAAACAAAATTCTTGAAATTTTAGGATGTGAAATTGTATAATAAGGGACGTTAGGTTTAAATTTAGTTATAGATATTTGTTGGTTAATGAAGGGCTACACAAAAATGTGTAGCCCTTAAAACTGTAATTTTAATAATGTTGTGTTAATAATATTGTATACAAAAAAAATTATATATAAATGATTGACCGCATATATAATTTCTGATATCGTTCTCTTAGGGGCATAAATGTATTGACAGACATAAAAAAATTAGGAGGGGAAATATGGAAAACACTGTAAAAACAAAGAAGAAATACCCTAAAGGCTTTTATGTATGTGCATTTTCATTTACATTAGAGCGTATGGCATTTTACTCTTGTAAATGGCTAATTGCATTATTTGTTGCAAAAACATTACTTGAAGGTGGCTTAGGCCTAACTGATGCAGATGGTGCAAAAATGAGTGCAAACTTAGTAGCATTTACATACTTAACACCTATATTTGGTGGTTATATAGCAGATAGATGGGTAAGTCCTAGAATCTGCGTACCTTTAGGAACATTTTTAATGGGTCTTGGATATTTATGTGGATGGCAATCTGCAACACAAGGCTCAGTTGCAATGATATGGTTAATGATTATTTTAGTTTCTATTGGAACAGGTTTATTTAAAGGAAATATATCAGGTATAAATGGTAGATTATTTGAAGATAAAGCACAGCTGGATTCAGCCTTTACAATTCAGTATTCATTTGTAAATATTGGTTCATTTATAGGTACTACAGCTGTATCTTTTGTAGCTTATGGAGTAGGTTTTGGTCCAACATTCATAGTTTGTGCTCTATTATTATTCCTTGATACTCTATGGTTAATATTTGGAGGAAGAGCATACTTTGGTGATATAGGTAAAAAACCATTTAAAATCAATGAAACAAATATTGAAAGTGAAAAAGATAAGCAAAAAAGCGATAGTGAACCTCTGACTAAAAAAGAAAAACATAGAGTTGCAGCTATTTTCCTTGTAACTTTATTCTCTGTAATTTTCTGGGTTGTATGGTACTTAACATACATGCCAATTCTGTATCACTGGGGTCCTGATTTTGACTATGCTAACAAAGCAAACTGGATGATTGGTAACTTTACAGTTCCATCTGCATGGTTTGACTCATTAAACGCTTTATGTTGTATAGTACTAGGACCAGTACTTGCTGCTGTATGGACTAAGCGTGCTAATTCACCAAAAGGCGATTTAAGTATGTTTAAGAAAACTGCATTAGGTATGTTACTTCTTGGTATAGCATTTGTAGTAATGGCTGGAGCTGAGATAATAAGAGGAGAAGGTCAAGCGAACTTAATGTGGATTGTTGCAGTAGGTATATTAATGTCTCTTGGTGAAATGGTATTCTCGCCACTAGGAAACTCATTTATATCTAAGTTCTCACCACCTAGAGTTTTAGGACTTATGATGGGAGTATGGCCATTTGCAATATTTATAGCAGGTAAATCTTATGGATACTTATATGAATTTTTAGGTAAATATTCATTTGCACCAGCATATGGTATAGTTGGAGCAATCGTTCTTGTCTGCGGTATAATATTATGGTCATTAGATAAGAAATTCAATACTTTAGTAGAATAAGATTAAATTAGTTAATCTTTAAATATGAAAAATTAAAGAGGACCCTATACAAGTAGAACATTTTATGTGCCTTATTGTATAGGGTCTATTTTATTTACTAGGATATTATAATATTATTTGAGCAAGGTCGTTACCTAAAATTTCATAACTCCCACCCAGTGGCTTAAGTAAATTGAATTTTTATATGTTTTTATAATAAAAAATAGCCACTTGAGTCCTGTCTCTCAAGTTTAACTTTTGGAGAATATTACTAAGAGTATTTCTAACAGTACCTTCACTTAAAAAAAGAATATTAGCAATTTCCTTATTACTAAGTCCTTCAGCTATAAGAGTAATAACTTCCAGCTCTTTTTGTGTAATTCCAAATTCAGAGAAATCTGTAGAATTAGAATTATCAAGAAGAGAAGGAAGTTTACAGATGATATCATCACCAAAAACATTTTGACCAGCATAAACTGCCTTTAGTGAAGGAACTATACATTCAAAATTTTGCTTTATAATATAACCCTTAGCGCCAATATTTAAAGCCCTTATTATATATTCATTATCAGAAAAAGTAGTCAAAAATAATATTTTTGCATTACTATCTTCTTTTAAAATAGTTTCGGCTGCTTCAAGCCCAGTTAAACCATCCATACGAATATCCATAAGCAGGATATCTGGATTTGATTCATGATAAAGTTCGATAGCCTCATTACCATTACATCCAGTTGCCACCACTTCTATATCACTTTCAACTTCAAGTATGGTTTTTAGAGAAACACATACTAACTTATCATCATCAACAACTAATACACGCATATTTTATATCCCTTCTAATCTAATTTTTTAGGAACAGAAATAAAAATTCTAAAACCATTGTCAGTACTTATATTTAAACTTCCATTAATGGAAGCAATCCTATCTTTTATATTTTTTATACCGATTCCATTTTCACTATTATACTTAATATTACTTCCATTATCGTAAATAACAAGCTGATGTAAAGATGGATGCTCACGAAGAAAAATAGAAACTTCCGTAGCATTGGAGTGTTTTATAATATTAGATAAAGCCTCTTTTGTTATGGAAATAAAACTATATTTTATTTTCTTTGTGGGATTTGACTCCAAATCATAATCAAGTTTTATGGAGCAAAACTCAAAATTATCAACTAATTGTTGAATTTCCACTTGAAGATCAACAGCATCTTCGTGTAGATCATGAACACTACTTCTAACACTATCCATAGCCTCTGACAAAGTATCTTTTATAAGTCCAAGGTTTAAATTAATATTTTCATCTTTATTAATAGCCAAAAGGGCTCCAATTTGAAGGATACATCTAGACAGTAAATGACCAACATTATCGTGAATATCCCTTGCAATTCTATTACGCTCTCTAAGTGTGGCTAAATTAACTTCATAATCTTGTTTTTCCAAAAGTTCTCTATTTTTATTTTCAAATTTTATAGACAACTCATTGGCACTATCGCTTATATAATAATAATTTTTCTTAATATGTTCGAAAGATTTAGTACGATAATTTAGAATATAGCTAATAAAAGTATAAGCAAGAATTAAAAATATTGATGAAGCACTTATTTTAAAACTATATATTAAAATTGAAAAAATTAAGATCAGCCATAACCACTTTATTTTATATGAAAATAAGTCATAGCACATAAGTGGGATAAAAAATAAATAGTCTAAATTAAAAAAACATAAAATCAAGAAAAACATAGACAGTATAATTAATACTTTGCCATTATCTTTATAACTAATAATTGAACTTAAAAACACACATACAAGTATGGGGATAATTAAATAAGCATTAGTCACATTATGTAAATAAATTGATAAACAAATAAATAAGACTACAACCTTATCAATTAATCTATTGATCAGTATAATCACCTCAATTCACAATCTCTTAAAATGATTTTATCATTAGATTCATACAGCAACAATAATATTATTACATTTGTCATAGTTATTTTGGAGTCTAGTCACTTATTCATTACATGAAAATCTAATACAATAAAAGTATAAAAGGTTGAAGGTTGAAGGTTAAAATTTAACTCAGGCAAATCTGTTGCTTAAATAAGAGATTTATGGAGGAATAAATATGGTTATAAAAGTTAAAAACCTTGTTAAAAGATATGATGATTTATTGGCATTAGATCATCTAAATTTGGAAGTTAAAGAAGGAGAAGTCTTTGGACTTTTAGGACCAAACGGTTCAGGAAAAAGTACAGCAATAAATTGTATCTTATCTTTATTAGAATATGACAAAGGCGATATAGAAATTTATGGAAAAACAATGAGTCCAGAAGCTTATGATATAAAAAGAAATATAGGAGTAATAATGCAAAATGTTGCTGTGTTTGAAGAGTTAACAGTATATGAAAATATAGATTATTTCTGTGGTTTATACATTTCAGATAAAAATCTTAGAAAAATATATGTGGAAGATGCCATAGAATTTGTTGGACTTGATGAATATAAAAAATTTTATCCTAAAAAACTAAGTGGTGGACTACTAAGAAGGTTAAATATAGCCTGTGGAATAGCACATAAGCCAAAGCTAATAATTCTAGATGAGCCAACAGTAGCAGTAGATCCTCAAAGTAGAAACAATATTTTAGAAGGAATACAAAAACTAAATAAAGAAGGTGCTACAATTGTATACACATCTCATTATATGGAAGAAGTAGAACAAATCTGTACAAATATTTCAATTATGGATAAAGGCAAAGTAATAGCAACAGGAAGTAGTGAAGAATTAAAAGGAATGATAAACTGTGGAGAAACAATTACAGTAGAAACTTTTAAAATAGAAGAAGAAGTTATAAAAGGACTAAGAGAACTACCTAATATAACTTATGTAAAATACAAAGACAATTATTTAGTGGTTAAATCAAGTAAAGGAAAAAATAATTTATCAATTGTAATAGATTATCTAAGAAAAAATAAGGTGCAAATAGGAAAAATCTATTCAGAGCCACCTACGTTAAATGATGTTTTCTTAGAGATTACAGGAAAAGCGTTAAGAGATTAAGGAGGGAGAAAAATTGTTTCTTCATAGTTATAAATATAGAGTTAAATGTATTATAAGAGATAAGAATATGATGTTTTGGACATTATTATTTCCCATATTATTAGCAACACTATTTAATCTATCTCTTTCAAATCTTTCAAGTGCTGAAGATTTTTCAGCAGTTAACATAGCTATTGTAAAGGATAAAGAATATGATAATAAAGAGTTTATAGATGTAGTAAATTCAGTTTCAGTGGGAGAAAGTGATGATCCTTTATTTAATATAAAATATACATCAGAAGTTAAGGCAAAGGACTTATTAGACAATAATAAAATAGATGGATATTTATATTTGGATAAAGATATAGACATAGTAGTAAAAGATAGTGGAATAAACCAGACTATAATAAAAAGTTTTGTAGATGAATACAAACAAACAGAATCTACAATAAAAAGAATTATAAAAGAAAATCCAATGGCAATGCAAAGTATTGGTGTAGATAACTTATTCAAAAAAACGGATTATATTAAAGAAGTAGCCATAAGCAAAACTTCTATAAACGAAAGTATAAATTATTTTTACACACTTATTGCAATGGCTTGCTTATATGGTGGATTTTTAGGGCTTAAAGAAATATCTCAAATTCAAGCTAATCAATCTCCACAGGGAGCTAGAGTTAGTGTAGCTCCAACCCATAAACTAAAAGTATTTATGTCATCTATGATAGCTGCAACAACAGTTCAATTATTTGATATTGGAGTACTTATGGCCTATCTTTCTTTTGTATTAAAAGTAAGTTTTTCAAATCAGATAGGATATATATTACTAGCATGTGTAGTAGGAACTATTACGGGAGTATCTTTTGGAACATGTTTAGGCGTAGTTCTCAAAAAATCAGAGGGAGTGAAGGTAGGTATATTAGTAGGAGCAACTATGTCCATGTCATTTTTATCAGGTATGATGTACGATAAAATGAAATATATTGTAAATTCAAAAATGCCTATATTAAGTTATATAAACCCTGTAAATCTAATAGCAGATTCATTTTATTCACTATACTATTACGATACTACAACTAAGTATTTTATAAATATAGGATTACTTTGCATTTTATCCATAGTATGTAGTGGAATCACATACTTAGTTTTAAGGGGGCAAAAATATGCAAGTTTATAAAGCTTTTTTCAAAGTTATTCGTAAAAATTTAGGTCAACTTTCAATATATATGGTAGTGTTTGTAGTATTTGCTATAGCACTTGGAAATTCAAATCAAAATCCAAAAGATATAAATTTTGAAGATACAAAAGTAAATATAGCATTTATAAATAAAGATGAAGACTCGAAAGTTGTAAATGGATTGAAAGAATACCTTAAGGCAAATACAAATATTGTGAATATAGGAAATACGAAAGCAGATTTACAAGATGCACTTTATTTTAGGGAAGTGGAGTATATAATAACAATACCTAAAGGATTTACAGAAAAAATATTAAATAATAGTGAAAAAGCAACTATTGAAAAAAATACAAGGCCAAATTCAATTAGTGAAGTTTATATAGATAATTTAGTAAATAGATATTTAAACACTGCAAAAACATATACTTTAGCTTTAGGAAATATATCTCAGTCAGAACTTGTAAAGTATATAAGTGAGGATTTAGACTATAGCACAAAGGTAAAAGTAAGCACTTATGAAAATGGATATATAAGCAATACAGGATGTAAAAATTATTATAACTATCTAGCCTATTCCATGTTTGCAATATTAATACTTGGAGTAACAGCAGTTATGTTAACATTTGAAAACAAGGATTTAAAAATGAGAAATTTATCTTCTGCATTAACCATGAGAAGTATGAATTTTCAACTAGTATTAGGAAATATTAGTTATGCAATTGTTGCATGGCTTATTATGATATTAGCAAGCTTCGTAATGTACAAAGGTTATATGTTTAGTATGAATGGAATTTTATTTTTAGTAAACTCATTTATATTTACTTTAGCAGCACTAAGTGTAGGTCTACTTATTTCTACCATAGTTAAAACTAGAAGTGCAATGTCAGCAGCAGCCAATGTGGTATCTTTGGGATTTTGTTTTATAAGTGGAGTATTTGTACCACAGGAATATCTAGGAAAAGCAGTGATTTCTATAGCAAAATTTAACCCAACTTACTGGTATATAAAAGCAAATGAAGAAATTTCAGTATTGGTTAATTTTACTGAGACAAATGTAACGCCTATAATTTATAGCATGCTTATTGTACTTGGGTTTGCAGTAGCCATATTATCAGTAACTCTTGTTATTATGAAACAGAAAAGATTTAGTAGTTAAAATAGTGTATATATTTAGATTAATGGGAGCCTAAGTGGCTCCTTTTTTAAGTTAAAAATTACATGTATGTAGAAAATTGTTTATGTGAAATGTTTGTGAAGGAAATAAGACATAAAAATCATTTGTAATAAATTTGAACATATAAACACATTACAAGGAAAACTATACTATAATTATATTGATGATTGTTAAAAATTACACATTTCATTAGGGGGGTACTTACATGATTCTTATGATTGATAACTACGACTCATTTGTATATAACCTAGTTCAATATATAGGAGAATTGGGAGAAGAAATCGTAGTAAGAAGAAACAAAGAAATAACGTTAGAAGAAATTGAAACTTTAAATCCAGAAATAATAGTTTTATCACCAGGACCATGTTCGCCTACAGAGGCCGGAATATGTATAGATGTGGTAAATCATTTTAAGGGGAAAAAGCCAATTCTTGGTATATGCTTAGGGCATCAAACTATAGGACATGTTTTTGGAGCAAGTGTAGTAAAAGCATTGGAGCCTGTACATGGAAAGGTTCATTCTATAAAACATAATAATAAAGGTGTATTTAAAGATTTAAATAACCCACTAAATGTAACAAGATATCATTCTTTAGTAGTAGACAAAGAAAATTTACCTCATGATTTAGAAATAACTGCTTTGACAAATGAAGGAGAGATAATGGGTCTTAGACACAAAAATTACCTTATAGAAGGGGTACAATTTCATCCAGAAGCTATTTTGTCAGAGCAAGGTCATGAAATACTTAGAAACTTTATAAAAGAAGCTAGAGAAAGGGTATGTGTGTAAAATGATAAAAGAAATTAATACAAAACTAAGTGCTTTTGAGATATTTACCATATTTAAAGATGAAAAAGATAGTTTTATTTTAGATAGTGCTATGGATAAAAATAAATTGGGCCGATATTCTTTTATTAGTAGCAATCCATTCAAAACTTTAAAATATAAAAACAGTAAAGAAAACCCACTTGATTTTTTACAAGAAGAGTTAAATAAATATAAAGTAGAAAATAACACGGAACTTCCTTTTGTAGGAGGAGCAGTAGGTTATTTGTCTTATGATTTAGGAAATTACATAGAAAATCTACCAAGAAGTGCAAAAGATGATTTAAATGGTTATGATTTGTACTTTGGTTTATATGATCATGCAATAGTAGTTGATCATTTAAAAGAAAAAACATATATAGCAACACCAAATTTAGATATAAAAAAAGAAGAAAATATACTTTTAAATATTGAAAATAAAATTAATGAAGCTGAAACAAATGGAGTAAACCCAATTTGCTATGAAGAAAAAGAAGTTCTTCCAACAAAGCTTTCATCTAATTTTACAAAAAAAGAATTTGAAAATTCAGTTGAAAAAGTTAGACAATATATAAAAAATGGAGATATTTATCAAGCAAACTTAACGCAAAGATTTAGTGGTAAAACTACTTTATCCAGTTATGAATTATACAGAGATTTGAGAAAAGTAAGTCCTGCACCTTTTGGAGCATACCTAAACTTCGATGATTTTAATATTTTGTCAAATTCTCCTGAGAGATTCATAAAATGTATAGACAGAAAATTAGAAACAAGACCAATAAAAGGAACAAGACCTAGGGGGAAAAATAAAGAAGAAGATTTAAAACTTCAAGAAGAATTGAGAAATAGCGAAAAAGATAAGGCAGAGCTACTTATGATAGTAGATCTAGAAAGAAATGACATAGGAAGAATATCAAAAATAGGAAGTGTTAAAGTACCAGAGTTATTTGTTATAGAGCCTTATGCCAATGTAAATCATTTAGTTGCAACAGTAGTAGGAGAGTTAGATGATGACAAAGATGCAGTAGATGCAATAAAAGCTACTTTCCCAGGAGGATCAATAACTGGAGCACCCAAAATTAGAGCAATGGAAATTATAGATGAATTAGAGCCAACTCAAAGAAATGCATACACAGGTTCAATAGGTTATATTGGATTTAATGGAGATATGGATTTAAATATAGCCATAAGAACTGTAGTAAAAAAAGAAGAGGATGTGTATTTTCAAGTAGGTGGAGGTATGACATGGGGTTCCGACCCGAGTGAAGAATATCAAGAAACACTTGATAAAGCAAAGTCTATAATGAAAGCTTTAAGAGGTTACTATGAAGAATAATGTAAGTTTTAATAGTGAGTTAAGCAAATTTGGTATTGGCTTATTTGAAACTATAAAAGTTGAAGAAGGTCCTCTTGATTTGGATTTACATATGAATAGAATGTTTAAATCTATTGAGTCACTAAATATGAATATTAAATATCATAAGGAATATTTAACACAAGCTATTTTAAATTATATAGATGATAATAAAATAAAAAACAAAGCATTAAGAATAACTGTATTTGATGAAGGTTATAATATTTCTACTAGACCTATAACTTATAATGAAGAAACTTATAATAAAGGATTTAAGCTAACGATATCCCCCATAAAAAGAGGAGATAGTATAATATACAAGCATAAAACTACAAATTACTATGAAAATATTTATACTAAAAAATATGCTACTGAAAATAATTTTGACGATGGATTATTTGTAAATTATGAAAATATTATATTAGAATGTTCTATGAGTAATATATTTTTTATAAAAGAAGATAAAATTTATACTCCACATAATGAGTTACCTATTTTAAATGGTATAATGAAAATAAAAATCTTAGATACTTGTAAAAAATTAAATATTGAAGTTATAGAAGGAGAAATAAAACTGAAAGACATCAAGAACTTTGACTTTGCATTTATATCAAACAGTTTAATGAAAGCTATTAAAATCTCACGAATTAATGAGATATCTTATCCTTCAAATAATGAAATATTTAAAAAGATAATATCCTATATATAAATATATTTACTAAAGAAAAACTAAGGAGCTTAATATTCATGAAAAAAACACTTTTCCATGAGGATGTAAATTTAGAAGTAGTCTCATGTGATAACACAATTGTATTCAAAAAGGATAAAGTAATAATGGCAGGCCCTTGTGCAATAGAAAGTTATGATCAACTTTTAAAGACTGCTAAATTTGTTAAATCACAAGGAGCGAATATACTTAGGGGTGGAGCTTTTAAGCCAAGAACTTCACCATCCTCATTTAAAGGATTAAAAGAAGAAGGTTTAGAAATTTTAAAAGCGGTAAAAGAAGAAACAAAACTAGCTGTAATCACAGAACTTATGGATGTTAGAGATTTGGAAAAACTCTATGCAGTAAGTGACATAATTCAAATAGGTTCAAGGAATATGCAAAACTTCAGTTTACTTACAGAAGTAGGAAAACAAGACAAGCCTGTTATGCTAAAAAGAGGAATCTCAGCAACCATAAGTGAATGGATTGGAGCAGCTGAGTATATTGCTTACGAGGGCAATAAAAAGATTATAATGTGTGAAAGAGGTATAAGAACTTACAACGATTATACTAGGAACACACTTGATTTAGCTGCAGTTCCAATTATACAAAAAGAAACTGGTTTACCTGTAATAGTAGACCCGAGTCATGGAACGGGAGTTAGAGAACTGGTTAAACCAATGTCCCTTGCGGCGATTGCCTGTGGAGCTGACGGTTTAATGATAGAAGTTCATCCAAATCCAGGTGAAGCATTGTCAGATGGAATGCAATCACTTCATTTTGATGAATTTGAAGATTTAATTAATAGTTTAAAATAATATGTGAAAACTTAATGAAAAAATAGAATATTAAGTATTTTATAATTATTGTATCTATTTATTTCAAACTGTGCTATAATATAATTATTGTAGTAATACAAAATGGTAAAAAAATCTTGCAAGAGGTTTTGATAGGAGAATTAATATGTCTAACGGAATAGTAAAATGGTTTAATAGTGAAAAAGGTTTTGGATTTATAACAGTTGAAGGTGGAGAAGATGTATTCGCTCATTTCTCAGCTATACAAACTGATGGATACAAAACTTTAGAAGAAGGTCAAAAAGTAAGCTTTAATATAGTTAAAGGTGCTAGAGGTCCTCAAGCAGAAAACATAACTATATTATAATAATATACATTGTTAATATACATTGTTTCGGGAAAAGATCCTTTATGGGGTCTTTTTTTTTAAACACTTTGTAGATTAGTTAGAAAAGTAATTATTGCTAAAAGTACCACCTCTAGAGAATAAAAAAATAAGTAAGATGGGAGAGAATGAATATGTATAAAATTGGAGAATTTATTGTTTATGGAAATGAAGGTGTTTGTAGGGTAGATGATATAAGTGAATTAAGTATTGGTGGGAGTAGTAAAGGAAAAACTTATTATACATTAAAACCAATGCATGATAATGGAACAGTATTTGCACCTATTGATACTACTGTATTTATGAGACCAATTGTATCATATGAAGAAGTTCATAAATTAATTGAACAGATTCCATCAATAAAAGAAATTGACCATGATAAAAAAAGTGTAAGGGAATGGCAAGAGTATTATAAGAAATTAATAAAAAATCATGATTGTATGGATTTATTGACTGTAATGATAACTCTTAAAGACAAGAAAAACACTGCAATTAATAATGGCAAAAAACTTAGTCAAATGGATGATAAGTTTATGAGAGCTGCTAAAAATTTAATTGAAGCTGAGTTTTCAATTGTATTAGGAATAGAAAAAGAAGATGTAGAGTTATATATTGATGATAGTTTAAAGAAGATGTAATAGGGGTAAGTTATTAGTATCTATAAATAATTTTAATTTATATTAAATCAAAGAGTTCTTGATATTTTATCAAGAACTTTTTATATTATTAATATTTAGACGATAAAAAATAATTTAAAAAACATAAAAATATAACTTTATCAAACTTGTACTTGTATAAATTTATGATATAATATTCAATGCATTTAACTTAAGTTTTAAATTTCTTAATATATTCATATAAATTGAATATGCATTGTGATGAAATCAATTGGTAGAGATTTAAATATAAATAATCAAAGAAAATATTTTAGAAAGAAAGGGGGCAAATATGATGCATAATATAAAATACTTTTTTAGAGGAATTCCTGATAATACAAAATTTGTACAATTTGGATTATTTCATATATGGATATTAATAGTGTCAACCCTAATAAGTTATATAATTATTAAACATAAAGAAGAAAATCGTAGGTTTGAAATTTTTATAGGAAGAGTTCTAATTATTCAGCAAATAGTATTATACATTTGGTATATTACTAATGACTACTATGTTTTAACGCAAGGACTTCCTTTATATCACTGTAGAATAGCAATATTATTCCTAAGCACAGGGTTACTTTTTAATAAGTTAATTTTAATGAAACTTGGAGCTTATTGGGGGATAGCTGGTTCAATAATTGCCTTATTAATTCCAGCAGATATAGATCCTTTTATATTTCCACATATAACGTCTGTATCTTTCTTTGTAGGTCATATGTTCTTGCTATGGGGAAGTATATATGTTTTATATGTGAAGAAGATAGGAATAACAAAAATAGACTTAAAAAAAATATTAGTATTTACTAATGTATACTGTGTAGCTATATATATATTTAATTACTTAGCAAATTCAAATTACGGATTTATGAATTCATCACCTATACAAATTGGAAATAACCTTAATCATTTTATGTATGGTGTCATAGTTATATTAATTTCTAATATAGTTATAAATATAATTTATCATGTATTAAATGTTACAACAAAAGAAAAAGAAGAATTAGTATTAGTTGATTAATTGGAGCCTAAAGGCTCCTTTTTTTATTTCAAAGGTATACACAAAATTGTGTATACCTTGTTTAATTATTAATCTATTAAGAATAAAGTTTAGAAATTTAATTATTAAAATTTATACTTAACTATAAAGTAAGTTTTATGGCTTCCGATAATGAATAAAGGGTCTTTATAGTTACGAGATATTATCTAAGGAAAGGGGTGTATTAAATTTATCATACTATAAAATTGAAAATATAAAATCAACTAAGGGAGAAAAAGCATGATAAATAAAAAATTTAAATTAGAAAATTTGAGAGAATTTTTTAAAAAAAATAAGGTTAAAAATGATATTAAGCTTGGAATAAAGCAAAAATTATTATTCTCATCAATTATTACACTTATGGTTATGGCTGTTGTAATTGGTACAGTATCGTTATTAACTTCATATAAAAGTACGGAATTAAGTGTAGAAAAAATACTGGAAGAAACAGTAGAAACAACATCAAACAGAATTGATAATATGTTAGAAGTATATAGAAAATTGGCAAATGAAATGTCTGCCCATGATGCATTTATAAATGTGACAAGTGATAAATCAAAGAAAAATAAACAAAAGATGCTTGATAAAGTAAATAAAATTCATGAAATGCACCCAGATATCTATGATATGGTCATAATTGGGAAAGATGGTGTGGATCTAATAAGTGGTTTGGATCTTTCAGATAGACAGTATTTTAAAGACACAATGGAAAAGAAAAAAGCATTAACAAATGACATTGTAATAAATAAAGAAGATGGTAAAGCTATTTTAACTACAACTGCACCTATAATAGTAAATGGAGAAGTTCAAGGAGTTGTAGGTGTTATCACTGATGCAATGTTTTTATCTGAAATTGCCACAGATGTAGAAATTGGAGAAACGGGAAGGGTAGCGATTGTAAACTCTAAAGGAACTGATATAGGAAACAGCAATAAAGAACTGGTAAAAGAAGAATACAATGTAATTGAGGCAGCAAATAAAGACAAGTCACTACAGCCTTTAGCAGAAATATACAAAGACATGATTGGTGGAAATACAGGAGTTAAAGAGTTTAAAGGTGCAAATGGAAAAGAATTTGTAGGATATGCACCAATTGATAATACGAATGGATGGAATATTGCAATAACAGCAGAAAAATCTGAATTTATGCAAGCTATTTTAGATGGAGGAAAAATAATAATATTATTTATAATAATAGCTCTAGCTTTAGGAATATATATAACGTTAAGATCAGCAAATAATATAGTAAACCCTATTATAGCTTGTGTTGATAGAATAAAACTTCTAGCACAAGGAGATTTATCATCACCAGTACCATCTGTAACTACGAATGATGAAATAGAAATTTTAGCAAGTGCAACATCTGACCTTGTAAATAATATGTCAGAAATAATATACGATATAGACGAAGTATTAACATCCATATCGAAGGGAGATTTAACTGTTGAAACAAATGCTAATTACATTGGCGAATTTGTTAGTATAAAAAATTCTTCAGACAATATAATCAAATCATTAAATGAAGTAATGGAAGATATAACACTTACATCTAACCAAGTTGCATCTGGAGCAAATGAGGTTTCTATGGGAGCACAATCATTGGCACAAGGATCATCAGAACAAGCAGCCAGTGTTGAAGAACTATCAGCATCAATAGAAGATGTTTCAGACAAGATTAATAGTAGTTCTGAAAATGCTAATAAAGCAAATGAGGTAGTAAAAGAAGCTGGCGAAAAAATGCAAGATAGTAATGCAAAAATGAAAGAGATGATGTCTGCAATAGAATTAATAAATTTAAAATCTAATGAGATAAGTAAAATAATAAAAATAATCGATGATATAGCTTTCCAAACAAATATACTTGCATTAAATGCAGCAGTGGAAGCGGCAAGAGCAGGAGATGCAGGTAAAGGATTTGCTGTTGTTGCAGATGAAGTAAGAAACTTATCAGCTAAAAGTGCTGAAGCAGCAAAAAATACTGCTCTACTTATAGAAGAAACTGTAAATGCTATAAATGTAGGAAGTGAAATCGCTGAAGATACAGCGAAATCATTGGAGGAATCCGTAAGTAATACAAACTTAGCAACTAAAATAGTGGATGATATATCTAGTAATTTATCAGATCAATCTGCGTCTGCAAACCAAATAAGAGAGTCTATAGAACAAGTTAGTGCAGTTATACAATCTAACTCTGCTACTTCAGAAGAAAGTGCAGCAGCAAGTGAGGAATTAACAGGACAATCATTTGCAATGAATGAGTTAATCTCTAGATTTAAATTGTGTTCAAAAGATAAAAATGTAAATAATTAGTATATAGCCAAATACATCTTGGGGTGAAGTTCTTGACGGTTTATGTCAAGAGCTTGCCATATTTCAAAAGAAGAATTAGTACTAGAGATTTATTGGAGCCTAAAGGGCTCCTTTTTAATTTAATATAATAAGTATTTTAGATATAAAATAGAAAATAACTAAAAAGGCTTGACAAATATCTCTAACTAGAGTAAAATATCTCTAATTAGAGATATTAAGTATGATTAAATTATATTACAAGGTGAGGTTATAGATATGACAGAACTTAAAATATTTATAGGAATGAGTAGAGCATTAAATAAAATAAATAGAGCTACTAACAAGGTTTATACAAAATATGGCTTAACAAGTGCTCAATTTGCTGTATTAGAAGCTCTTTACCATAAAGGAGATTTATCTGTTGGAGAGGTTCAGGATAAAATATTGAGCACTAGTGGAACCATTCCTGTTATAGTAAAGAATTTAGAGAAAGAAGGTTTCTTAGAGAAGCGCAATGATGATAACGACAAGAGAAGATTTATACTCCATATTACACAAAAAGGTAGAGAACTTATGGACATTGTATATCCAGAAAATGAAGCAATTATCATTTCTATGATGAATATTTGGAACAAAGAAGAGCAGGAAGAGATACTAAAATATATGAGAAAATTTGGAGGTGTAGAAGATGAAAAGAATGATAAAAAATAAAGTTAGAGGTTTTAGAACTACAGATGGAGCAGGGGTAAGTTTAGTTAGGGTTTTAGGAAATACTACAGTTGAGACTTATGATCCTATTTTAATGTTAGATTCTTTCGATAGCACAAATCCTGAAGAATATACAGCAGGTTTTCCAATGCATCCTCATAGAGGCATAGAAACTATAAGTCTTGTAGTTAAGGGAAATATGGTTCATAAAGATAGTCTAGGAAATGAAGATGGAATTACAGATGGAGAAGTTCAATGGATGACAGCAGGATCTGGAATATTACATGAAGAAAAACTACCTGCTTCAGATAAAATGCTTGGAGTTCAACTTTGGTTAAACATGCCTAGAAAACATAAAATGGCTCCACCAGAATATCATAGTATAAAGAAAGAAGAAATAAAAGAGATTCCTATAGATGGAGGAACTTTGAGACTTATAAGTGGACAATATAAAGAGCATAAAGGTTTTATGGGTAAATATTTACCAATAGATTATTATCATATAATACTAAATGCAAATAATAAGTTTACTATTGAAACTGAGAAGGATAAATCAGTATTGGTATTTTTATTGTCTGGAGATGCTAAGGTAGCAGGAGAAACTATAAGTGAGAAGACAGCAGTTAAGTTAACAAATGGAGATTCGTTAGATATTGAGTCTATTCACGAAGATATACAAATTTTATTTATAAGTTCAGATAAATTAGAAGAACCTGTATCTTGGGGAGGACCAATAGTAATGAACACTAGAGAAGAACTAGATTTGGCATTTAGGGAATTAAGAGATGGAAGTTTTTTAAAAGAAAAAGTAGATTATTAATAAAAATAATAAAGAACTTCGCAATTTTATGAAAAGGGAGAATAAATAATTATGAAAATTTTAGAATCATTAAAAGAAAGAAGATCATATTACGATATAAATAGAGACTTACCAGTAGATGAGGTAGAAGTATTTGATTTAGTAGAGAAAGCTACAGAATTAGTTCCAGATGCTTTCAATATGAAAAGTTCAAGAGTTATTGTTGTAACAGGAGAAAAGCAAGATCAATTATGGGATAATATTTATGAAGTATTTGAAGGTAAGGTTTCAAGAGAGAAAATTGATAGTTTTAAAAGTGGTTATGGAACAATTCTTTATTTTTATGATGAAGATATTGTGAAAAGTCTACAAAGTCAATTTTCAACATATGCAGATAGATTTCCGGATTGGGCCTCACAGTCATCTGGTATGCTTCAATTAAGTATATGGAGTGGTTTAAAAGAGTTAGGAATAGGTGCTTCACTTCAACACTATAACCCAGTTATAGATGATATGGTTAAAGAAATGTTTAATCTACCAGAAAGCTATGCTCTAAATGCACAAATGCCTTTTGGTGGAATTAGCTCTAATCCGGCTGAAAAGGAAAAAGAGGATATTTCAAAAAGAGTAAAAATAGTAAAATAATTATTGCCTAAATATAGTTAGTAATGTAGTTGGTAGGAATGGCAAGTTCAAAAAATGATATGCTATACTATATAATATAACAGATGAATAACATCCGTATGTATTGAATATATAATAAATTTAAAATGAAAAACAAATATAAAAGAGGAGATAAATATGTTTAATCTGGAAGATTGTATAGCCTTTATGACTAACAAATACAACAAAGAGATTACTGATTTATTTAGCCAAAGACTTCAAGACCATAATATTACAAGAGTTCAATGGACGGCTTTATTTTATATAGGGAAAAATGAAGGAATAACGCAAAGAGACTTAGCTCAAACACTAGATTCCAACGAATCATCAATTGTTAGATTAGTAGATCGTATGGAAAAAGAAGACATAGTAAGAAGAGAAAAAGATCCAGCTGACAGAAGAATTACAAAGTTATTTCTTACAGAAGAAGGAATGAAGAAAAGAGATGAAATACTGCCTATAGGAGATAAGTTCTCGAAAGATTGTATCAAAGGAATAAGTGAAGAAGATTTGGAAACTTTCAAAGAAGTTTTAAATAAAATGGTAAAAAATCTAAATAAATCACAGTAAATACTTTACAACTGTAGCACTCGGTGCTACAATTCTCTTAAATACTTGCTATAGCAATTATTGCTATAGCATTAAATTAGGGAGGATATTATGAAAAGAGATGTTAGAGAGATATTAAATTCATTTACTCAGGGGTTAGGGGAACTTGCAGAAACTAATAAGTCAAATGTTAATGCATTTATGAGACTTTTAAATACTGGATATAAAGAAGGTGCTTTAAGTACAAAAACTAAGGAGCTTATGAGTGTTGCTATTGGAGTGTATAACCGTTGCGAATACTGCATAGTTTATCATGTTTATAAATCATTGGAGCTTGGAGCTACAAGAGAAGAAATAATAGAGGCAGCTATGGTTGCTGTAGGATTTGGTGGAGGACCATCTATGGCTTATAGCGTAACTTTATTGAAAGATGCTATAGATGAATTTGAAAAGGATTTTAAATAATAATATAAAGCTAAATAAAATACTTTGTTAAGCTAATAATTTCAGCTACTGAAATTATTAGCTTTTTATTTTTACTAATGTTACCAAGAGATAAAATGATTGAAATTAGTTGTAAAAAATGTTATGCTATCAAAAGTAAATTTAAAAAAATGTCGTTACTATATATATTAAAGAGCTTATTTTTATAAGCTCTTTTTAAATCATAAAGAGAGGTAATAATATGATAAAAATTGACAACTTGTCCTACTCATTTCCGTTAAAAGATCTATACAATAAGGTTTCATTTACATTAGAACAAAATCAACACTGCGCCTTTATAGGAGCAAGTGGTAGCGGAAAAAGTACACTTATAGATATAATTATGGACCCAGAAAGATATATGTTTGATGGGAAGTTAGAAATGGATCCAAGCTGTAGAATTGGGTATGTAAGCCAGTTCTCACAGATAGACAAAACAAAGGAAATCACAGTTTTTGAATATATAGCTGAACCATTTATTAAGCTACAAGATGAAATATCATCTATTTGCTCTGAAATGGGAACTTCTGATGATATTGAGACTTTATTAGAAAAGTACCAAGAAGCATTAGACGCGTTTGAGGCAATTGATGGGGATGATTTTGAAAGTAACATTAACAAGAAACTAAACCTTGCAAACTTAAGCAAGCATAAAGATAGAAATATATGTGAACTTAGTGGTGGGGAATTTAAACTTATTCAAGTTATTAAGGAAATGCTTAATAATCCAGATTTAATGATTATGGATGAGCCAGATGTGTTCTTAGATTTTGAAAATCTTAATTCTCTTAAAAATTTAATTAATTCTCACAAAAAAACAATTTTAGTTATTACACACAATAGATATTTGCTTAATCATTGTTTTAATAAAATTGTGCATCTTGAAAATACGGAAATTCAAGAATTTGATGGAAGATATGTTGATTATAATTTATCTTTACTTCAAACTAAAATAGAGTTACAAGAAATGGCTCTTGCTGATGAGGAAGAGATTGCTAGAAATGAAGCTTTAATTGATATATTGAGAGAAAAAGCAACTTACAATGCAGATGCTTCTAGAGGTAGAGCTTTAAAAGCCAGAGTTAAAATTCAAGAAAGATTAGAAGAGCGTAGAATTAAAGCACCATTTGTAGATATAAAACAACCATATATTAACTTAGTTACTAATAGTGAAATTGAAGAAACTATTGCTTTAAAAGTTGAAGATTACAGCGTCGCTTTTGATGAAGTGCTTTTAGAAAATGTTAACTTTGAAATTAAATCTACTGATAAAGTAGCTATAATTGGTACAAACGGTGTGGGAAAAACTACTTTATTAAAAGAAATATTTAAAAATAATAATCAAACGATTAAAATAAATGAAAACATTGAAGTAGCTTATTTATCCCAAGATCAAGGTGAAGTGTTAAATGAATCTAATACCATACTTCAAGAGTTCTACGACGTAGGATTTGAAACTTATGGCGAGATTAGAAGATATGTTGGAAAATATGGTTTTGATGCAGATATTCTTACACAAAAGATAGAATCTTTATCTGGTGGAGAAAAAAATATTCTTCAACTGGCTAAGGTTTCTGCAAGTAGGGCAAATATGTTGCTAATGGATGAGCCTACAAGTCACTTAGATATTTATTCACAAATGGCTTTAGAAAAAGCTATAGAAGATTATAAAGGTGCTATTTTAATGATTTCTCATGATTATCATTTTATAGTTAATTGTGCAGATTATGTTTTATTTATTGAAGATAAGACGATTAGAAAAATGAGTATGAAAAAATTTAGAAGAATGATTTATGCTAATCATTTTGATAAAGACTATTTAGCAATTGAAGAAAAGAAAAAAACAGTTGAGACAAAGGTAGCATTAGCTTTAGCAGATACTGATTTTGAACGTGCAAGAACTTTATCTGAAGATTTAGAAGAGTTGATTAAGTTACTTTAAATAAACAAACTCAAGGGGTGTATCATCTTTGATACACCCCTTGAGTTTGTTTAATTCCAGGCAATCGGCATAAGTAAAAATGTATTTACATATTATTTAATAAAATTGTAGTTGTTAATTCTGTACTTACATTTAAAACATCAAAAAAGTAAAGGAGGCTTATTATTACATGCGAGAAATGAAATGCCCGGTTACTGGAAGAACAAACAAAACTATGTCGGACAGTGAAACCTTAAATAAGGATTGGTGGCCTAATCGATTAAACTTAAACATCCTTCATCAAAACTCCAGCTTAAGTAATCCAATGGGAACTAAGTTTGATTATGCTAAAGAATTTGAAAAACTTGATTATTATGGATTAAAAAAAGATTTATATGATTTAATGACGGATTCAAAGGATTGGTGGCCAGCAGATTTTGGTCACTATGGACCACTGTTTATCCGTATGGCATGGCATAGTGCAGGAACTTATAGAATAGGGGATGGTAGAGGTGGAGCAGGAGAGGGTTTGCAAAGATTTCCACCATTAAATAGTTGGCCTGATAATGTTAATTTAGATAAAGCTCGTAGGTTACTTTGGCCAATTAAACAGAAATATGGTGATAAGATTTCTTGGGCAGACCTTATGATATTAACAGGTAATTGTGCGTTTGAATCAATGGGTCTTAAAACATTTGGATTTGGCGGTGGACGTGTGGATGTTTGGGAACCACAAGAAATTTACTGGGGTTTTGCTGAAGAGATGCTTGGGACTAATAAACTTTCTAGTACAGGTCAAATTCAAAATCCACTTGCTGCAGTTCAGATGGGATTAATTTATGTAAATCCAGAAGGTCCTGATGGAAAACCAGATCCAGTTGGCTCTGCAAAGGATATTAGAGAAACATTTGCTCGTATGGCTATGAATGACGAAGAAACTGTGGCACTTATAGCTGGCGGTCATACATTTGGCAAATGCCATGGAGCAGGTCCTGCCACATATGTTGGTCCTCCGCCTGATGAAGCTAGCATTGAAGAGCAGGGACTTGGTTGGAAAAACAGTTATAAAACAGGTAAAGGTATAGATACAATTGGTAGTGGAATTGAAGGCGCATGGAAGCAAAATCCAATAAAATGGGATATGGGTTATTTTAAAACATTGTTCAAGTATGAGTGGGAGTTGGTTAAGAGTCCTGCAGGAGCATATCAGTGGTTGGCTAAGGATGTAGCTGAGGAGGATATGATTGTAGATGCACATGACCCATCTATAAAGCATCGTCCTATGATGACGACGGCTGATTTAGGTCTTCGATTTGACCCAATATATGAGAAAATTGCTAAAGGTTATTTAGACAATCCTGACAAATTTACTGATGACTTTGCACGTGCTTGGTTTAAATTGACACATCGTGATATGGGTCCTATTTCAAGATATCTTGGACCCGAGGTTCCAAAAGAGGAACTTATATGGCAAGACCCTTTGCCAAAGGTTGATTATGAGTTAATTAATGAAGATGATATCAAATGTCTTAAAAATAAAATTTTAGATTCTAATTTATCAGTATCAGACCTTGTTTATACAGCTTGGTCATCTGCATCCACATTTAGAGGTTCTGATAAACGTGGTGGTGCAAATGGAGCAAGAATTCGTCTACAACCGCAGAAATTTTGGGAAGTTAATGAACCAGAGCAATTAGACAATGTTTTACAGATTTTTGAAAGAATAAAATCAGACTTTAACTCTATACAGTTAAAATCAAATAAAATAAATAAAAAGGTATCTTTAGCAGATTTGATTGTTCTTGGAGGATGCGTAGGCATTGAAAAAGCAGCAAGAAAAGCAGGATATAAAATCAGAGTTCCTTTCAATCCAGGACGCAGTGATGCATCACAAGAACAAACTGATATTAAATCATTTGCTGTACTTGAGCCAAAAGGAGATGGATTTAGAAACTACGTAAAATCCAATTACACAGTTCCTGTTGAAAAATTATTAGTTGACCGTGCCCAGCTTCTAACTTTGACTGCTCCAGAAATGACTGTTTTAATAGGTGGTATGCGTGTATTAAATACCAACTATAAAAAATCTGAGTATGGTATTTTTACAAAGAGACCAGAAACTCTTACAAATGATTTCTTTGTAAACCTTTTAGATATGGAAACAGTTTGGCAACCTAGTTCTAACGATGAACACATATTTGAAGGACGTGACAGAACAACAGGAAGATTAAAGTGGAAAGGAACAGGAGTTGACCTTATTTTTGGATCTAATGCTCAACTTCGAGCTATAGCAGAAGTCTACGCAAGTGAAGGTTCTCAACGTAAATTTTTAAAGGACTTTGTATATGCTTGGAATAAAGTAATGAACGCAGATCGTTATGATATGTGCTAAGACATTAGTGTGTATTGAATAAGTGTGAAGGTAAAAGTTTAACTAGTTGATACTTAGTTATAAATTTAAAAACTGAAGATAGAAAGTAGTTGTAATGATTATAAGGGCTTATGAAAATTTGATAGGCCTTTTATAATGTGAAATATTTTCAGACTATTTAAGAAATACTATTGTTGAGGTGATATAAATATGAGAAAAAAATTATTAGCAGTAGGATTTGGATTTTTACTTCTTTTTACAACCTACATAAGTATATTTTCCTTGGGGATGAAGGACATTCAACAATTTAAAGCAGTGCCATTGCCATATCACTACGATGACTTAGAACCATTTATAAGCAAGGAAATTATGGCTTATCATCATGGTAAACATTACCAAACTTATGTAGATAATTTAAATAAAGCTTTGGCAAATTATCCGAAATACCAAAGCTATTCTTTGGAGAAACTTTTGAAAAATATAGATTCCTTACCAAAGGAAATCTATACACCTTTAAAAAATAATGCTGGTGGAGTATATAATCACGAGTTTTTCTTTTCTATTATGACACCTAGTAAAACTGCTCCTTCTGATGAATTGAAAAAGGCAATTGAAAGAGATTTTGGAACTTATAATAATTTTATGGATGAATTTAAGAAAGCTGCATCAAGTGTATTTGGTTCAGGATGGGCATGGCTTGTATCTGACTGTGATGGAAAATTATCTGTAATTACAACAGTTAATCAAGACTCACCTATATCAAATAATTTAACACCAATTATTTGCATAGACCTATGGGAGCATGCTTACTACTTGCAATATAAAAACAACAGGGCTTATTATATAGATAATTGGGTTAATGTTATTAATTGGAAAAAAGCTTTGGAGAACTATACTAATGTGGCACAATAATTAAAATATATACTGTTTTTATTATTTTTAATAAAATCAAAACTTTTTTTAGTAAATTCTAGTCTAATAAATGGATCATAAAGAATTTATAAAAAGAAAGGAAAGAATATATGAAAATAAATAATAAAATTATAATAATTATGTGTCTAGGATTAACATTAAGTGTAGGATGTAGTAGTAATAGTGAAGGAAATAAGAATGATTCAAGTGTTGAGAATATAGAAAATCATATACCATATGTGAATGATAATATGGATGAAATTGATAATTCTATTGTTGATGAAAGATATGAAAATGTAAAAAAAGAAGAGTTAAGTTATGATAACAAAGAGGAAGGTAAGGAAGTGTCAACAGAGGTGCATCCAGCTGATTCAATAAAGGATGATACTTCATATAAAAGTATTTTACTTGGATTTACATATTTTTCTGAGATAAATCCAACTAATGTACCTTATGATAAGTCTATAGAATTAGTAAAAAAAGTTCTTCCAGATGACATAAAACAAGTGGCCTTAAAAAAAGATAAAGAAGTAAATAAGGAATATATTTATTATGAATCAACTAAAGGTAATTTTAGAGTAGGTCTGTGTTATGGATATGAATTTAATGATGAAAATGAGGAGATAGTAAGTAAGGATAAAATAGTTGGAATAGATTATAGTAAAGAGATAAAATAGAAATAGCATATTTAATAATAAAAGTGATATATCCATGAAACTTTATGGGTTATATCACTTTTTTAATACAATCATTTATATTTTTATAAATATCAGAAACTTAGTTACTAAGAATTATATAGGTAGTTCTAGTAATCATCTTTTTATTAAATATAAAAAATGTCTAGGTGTAGCATAGGAGTAGAAGCGTATGAAAAACGTCGTTATTATTTTTATAGTTAGATATGATATGGAAAAGTACAATAAAAAAACATAGAAATATCATCAAGTATTATAAATAATATTTCTATGTTTTTTTATTAAGAAATAATTTGATTTTTTCAAAAGATTCTTCACTAATAATATGCTCTATAAGACAGGCATCTTCTTTTGCAGTTTCTTCATTTACACCAATTGACATTAAAGCTTTAGATAAAACTATATGACGCTCATAAATTGATTTAGCTAAGGCATTACCTTCAGTAGTTAAAGTAATATAACCATCATCATCCATGTTTATGTATCCTTTTGTACGAAGGTTTTTCATGGCAACACTAACGCTGGGTTTGCTATAACCTAGTTCTTTAACTATATCTATGGATCTAACTGAACTTAATCTATTTGACAATATTAAAATGGTTTCCAAATAGTTTTCTACAGATTCTTGTTTTTTCATAAGTAACCTCCATTTCTATTAATATTACATTATCATAAATTTTATATAAAAACAATAAGTCTAAAGTTAATGTCCAAATGGATTATAAAAACCAATATGGAGTTGAAGAAAGACAAATATATTTGCTACTATATAGTTAGTCGAAACTAACTGTATCGTGAGAAAGATTAATCTAATAGGAGGGGTGGGGATGTTTTTATCACAAAGATATTCATTTGAAGTATTTGAAAGTTTTTATGAAATTATAGAAGGTAATAATCCAGAAATATTCAAGATAAGAAATAACACAGGTAGTGGAGGATTTAAATCATATAAAGTATTTCCTGGAGTTTATATTACTTATAATGAATTTAATATGAGCGAATGCACATCTAATTTTAAAAGTGACATTAATATGTTTTGTATAGATTATTGCAAAGAAGGCAGAATGGAGTGGATATGTCACAATAATGATTATTTGTATTTGAAACAGGGAGATATGCAAATAAGTATAATAGAACATCATGGAAAAAAATTTGAATTTCCCATAAAAAAATATAGTGGTATAACAGTGGTTTTTTATTTAGACGAAGCTAATCAGAGCATAAAGAAAGTTTTAAATAATTTTGATGTGGATTTATATGATTTAAAAGACAAGTTATGCCCCAAAAATGAACCATTTATAATGAGAACAAAAAGTGGAATAGAGCATGTGTTTAATGAATTGTACCAAGTAGATGACCAGATAAGAGATTCTTATTTAAAAATAAAAATCTTAGAGTTGTTACTTTTTTTCAAAACTTTAGATGTAAGTAAAGATAAAGAAGAAAGAAATTATTTTACCAAATCTCAAGTAGATAAAGTAAAAGAAATTGAAAAATATATGATTAAAAATATTGATAAACACATTACTTTAGAAGAATTATCTAATAAATTTGATTATTCACTAACTTCAATGAAAAAATGTTTCAAAGAGGTATATGGAGATTCCATATATAGCTATATGAAATCCTATAGAATGAATGAAGCATGCATTTTATTGAAGGAAACCAATGACAATATTAGCAATATAGCTAGTTATTTAGGATATGATAACCCAAGTAAATTTGCGGCGGCTTTTAAATCTGTTATTGGGTTTACACCATTAAAATATAGAAATAAAGAATTTTAATAAGGGAGTGGTATAAATGAATAAAAAAAGCACTATTGCAAGTCTTATTGATTTTGCAAGTGATCACAAAAAGTACTATATAATTTCAGTTATATGTGCAGTAATTGGAGTTGCTTGTAGTATATTACCATATTATTTGGTTGCAAGAATAGTTGTTGATTTAGTTAATGGAGTTAAGGATTTTAATAATTATGTTAATCTTTGTGTTATATGTATGGTGTCTTGGTTTTTACGAGTATTATTTCATAGCATATCAACTACTTTATCTCATAAAGCTACTTTTACAGTAATAGCTAATGTGAGAAAAAGATCTATTGAAAAATTGGCTAATATGCCCCTTGGAGATGTTTTAAATATACCTTCAGGGACTATGAAATCAATCATAGTAGAAAAGATAGATAGTATAGAAACAACACTAGCCCATGTTGTTCCAGAGATAACATCTAATTTGCTTGTTCCTTTTGCAATTGTTATTTACATCTTTACCATAGATTGGAGAATGGCACTTGCATCTTTAATAACAGTTCCCCTTGGAATATTATGCTATATGATGATGATGAAAGATTATGAAAAAAATTATGGAAATTACATTAACAAAAACAAAATATTAAATGCCACATCAGTTGAGTACGTGGCAGGAATACAAGTTATAAAGGCTTTTAATCAATCTGCATCGTCTTATGAAAAATTCACTAAAGCGGCATATGAAGCAGCTCATTCAGCTATAGATTGGATGGAAAAATGCAATATTTACTTTTCAATTGCTTTATCAGTATTTCCAGCAGTACTAATTGGAGTACTACCTATTGGATGCATGTTTTATATAAATGGAAGTTTAACCTCAGAAAATTTTATAAATATTATAATTTTAGCCCTAGGAGTTATGACACCACTTATAACAGCCGTGTCATATTCAGATGACATAGCTAAAATAAAAACAATAATAGGTGATATTAATAGCGTATTAGAAAAAGATAATCTAAATAGACCAGAAGTTTTAAATAAAAAATTATCATTTAATAATATAAAGCTAAAAAATGTATGCTTTTCTTATGATAAAAAACAAGTATTAAATAACGTGGACTTAAATATAAAAGGTGGTCAAGTAAATGCACTAGTTGGACCATCTGGCGGAGGAAAGTCTACAATAGCTAAATTAATAGCCTCACTTTGGGATGTGGACAAAGGGAGTATAGAAATTGGTGGAATAAACATTAAAGATATACCTTTAGAAATACTTAATGAAAAAATAGCTTATGTATCTCAAGATAATTATTTATTTAATGATACTATAATGAACAATATTCGTATGGGAAATTTAAAAGCCTCAGATGAGGATGTAAAGAAAGTAGCACGAAAAAGTGGATGCGAAGAATTTATCTTAAAGCTTGAAAATGGATATAACACAATTACTGGATCTAGTGGAGGTCATTTATCAGGAGGAGAAAGACAAAGAATTAGTATTGCAAGAGCCATGCTAAAAGATGCTGATATTGTAATTTTAGATGAAGCAACTGCATATACGGACCCAGAAAATGAAGTTATTTTGCAAAAAGCTGTAGGAAAACTTGTAAAAGGAAAGACATTGATAGTTATAGCTCATAGACTCTCTACTATTATAGATGCTAGTCAAATTATAGTAGTTAATAATGGAAAAATAGAAAGTAAGGGAACACATGAGGAACTACTTAAAAAGTGTAAATTATATAAAGATATGTGGATAGCTCATAATAGTGTTAAAGATAGAAAAGAGGTGGCTATATAATGTTGAAAATATTTAATAAGTTTTTTAACTTTTCTGGAAAATATAAAAAATACTTCTATGATTCTATTGTAATTAGTATTTTTTATTCCATATTTGAAGCAATAAGAATTCCTGCCATAGCCATTGTACTTAAAGATATGCTAGAAAATAATATGACGGAAAAAACCATATTTTTAAGTTTAGGAATTATGACTGTAAGTATAGTAGGTTGTTCCATATTAAAAAACAAAATCACAATGAAGCAAACCATAGGTGGATATGAATTATGTGCCAACAAACGTATTGATATTGCACAACATTTAAAATATGTGCCAATGGGTTATTTAAATGATAATGGTTTAGGATATATAACTTCTATTACTACTAATACACTGGAGATGCTTCAAGATGTGGCAACAAGGGTTATAATGTTATCTACTCAAGGTTTTATAAATACGTGTATTATAGGAATATGTGTCTTGATTTATGACTATAGAATAGGTATTCTTATATTTTTAGGAATATTAATTTTTCTTGGTGTAAACAATATTATGCAAAAAAAATCCAACAAATTATCACCTGTTAAAACTGAAAGTGATAGTAGACTAGTAGAGAAAATACTAGAATATATACAAGGAATTTCCATAGTGAAATCTTATAATTTATCACATCAATCAAATCAAAAAGTAATAAAAGCTATTGATGATAATAATGAAATAAATTATAAAATGGAAAAAACATTTATACCTATTATGGGACTTCAAACTTTTGTACTAAAGTTTATGGGAATATTAGTAATATTAACTTCAATTTATTTTTATACAAATAATTCAATGACTCTTATAAATTGTATATTAATGATAATCTGTTCATTTATAATTTACGCCCAATTGGAGTCAGCAGGTAATTATTCTGCTCTTCTTAGAGTAATGGACAATAGTGTAGATAGGGTTAATACAGTATTTGATACTCCTATAATAGATGTGAATGGTAGTGAAATAATTCCTGAAAATTATGATATTAATTTTCATAATGTAAGTTTTAGTTATGAAAATAGAAAAGTAATTGATAATATGATGTTTGATATTCCACAAAATACAACTACAGCAATAGTAGGACCTTCTGGAGGAGGTAAAACTACCATATGCAACTTAATAGCTAGATTCTTTGATGTAGATAAGGGAAAAATAACATTGGGAGGAAATGATATAAGAAGCTATAAATTAGATAGTTTACTAAAAAATATTAGTATGGTATTTCAAGATGTTTATTTATTTCAGGACACAGTGGCTAATAATATAAAATTTGGTACTAATAATGCATCTAGAGAAGACGTAATAAAAGCAGCTAAAAAGGCTAGTTGTCATGACTTTATTATAAATCTACCAAATGGATATGATACTCTAATTGGTGAAGGTGGAGCCTCACTTTCAGGAGGAGAAAAACAAAGAATATCTATTGCTAGAGCTATGCTTAAAGATGCACCGATTATAATTTTGGATGAAGCTACAGCAAATGTCGATGCGGAAAATGAAAAACAACTTCAAGATGCTATTGAAGAATTAACAAGAAATAAGACTATAATTATGATTGCCCATAGATTAAAAACTGTTAGGAATGCAGATCAAATTTTGGTTGTGGATGATGGGAAAATTGTACAACGAGGAGATCATAATAGTTTAATTAAAGAAGAAGGTATATACAAACAATTTATTGATGTAAGAAAAGAAGCTGTTGGATGGCAACTTTAGTGATATAAAAAGTATTAAAATCAAGTAAAAGTATTAAATAAAATAAATTATTGAAATATATTTCAAAAAAGTGTGTAAATTATGTTAAAATAGTATATAATAGAATGTGTAATAAAAAAAATATATTAAAGCCTTTATAAAAAGGTTAAGGAGAATTATTAGATGACTAACGGAACAGTAAAATGGTTTAACAATGACAAAGGATTTGGATTTATATCAGTAGAAGGTGGAGATGACGTATTCGCACATTTCTCAGCTATACAAACTGATGGATACAAGACATTAGAAGAAGGACAAAAAGTAAGTTTTAATATAGTACAAGGTGCTAGAGGACCTCAAGCTGAAAATATAACTATATTATAATATTTATATATAGATTGTATAGAAAAAAGACCCATTGGGTCTTTTTTTATTTAGAAAATAATCTGCCATATGTCCACTCACTATAACTACATCAGACTTTAGAAATTTATCAAATGTTGCAAATACACTGTTCACTGCATTAATATTTAGACAATACATGGATAACTGTTAAGAAAAATGATTATATTTGGTTTGGAGCTTATGCACCACAATGCTGTTATGGCGTGGGTAGAGAAAATTTATCATACATATATTCAAAAGACTGTAATAGGGATGTTATTTTTATTATAAGCAATTTCAGTAACAAAATGATTGTTAAAAATTAAAAAGCATGGAAAGTATATTTACTTAAAATTAAAGGAGATAGCATGATAAAAATCAAATATTAAAAATAGGGGCTAGATTATTAAAAGTAAAATACTGAAAAAATCCCATGTAATAGTGCTAATTTTTATGGAAGTGCAACATTAAAGATCTGGTGATAATAGATGAAAATTTATTATTAAAGAAGCATATTTTTTTACACGTAGAATATATTAGTATGGTTAGCAATATTTAAAAAAAGAGCTATTTTATAAAAGTTACAAAAGTTACAAAAAAGAAAAAAATGGAAAAAATATAAAAATCGCCTATATATTGAAAATACTAGGTTTTAGCTATGATAAATTAGAATTTAAACATATATTTTGTTAATGATTTGTAAATAATTTTCAAAAAACACTTCCAAAAGTTACAAAGTTGTAATAACATATAAGTATAGATTTAAAATTTAAGTGATTAAAAACACAATAATTAATTTAGAAAGATTATTCTAAAACACAATATTGGAGGAAAATATATGTTAAAAAATACTTTAAAAGCAACAGCGTTTGCATCAATGGCAATGGCACTAGGGGCTTGTGCTTCTGTTGAATCTCAAGCGGCAACAGTAAAGGAAGATCTAAACCTTAGAGAGGGTGCATCTACTGAACATAATGTTAAAGAAGTACTTGACCAAGGGCAAAATATAAAAATATTATCAGAGTCAAATGGTTGGTACAAAGTTAAGACTTCAGACGATAAAACTGGTTGGTCATATGGTAAGTATGTAGATGCTTCAAAAAAAGAAAAGGAAGAAGCAAGTGCTGTTACAGGAACAGTAACAGAATATTTGAATTTCAGAAAAGGTCCATCAATTGAAGATGAAATAATTAATGTTCATGAAAAGGGCGAAAGTGTAAAAGTTTTATCAAAAAAAGGTGACTGGTACAAAGTCAAAGCTTCAAATGGCGAAGTAGGTTGGTCATATAGAAAATATATAAAAGTATCAGATGCTGAATTTGCATGGTCAGACAGTGATGCTAATGGAACTTTAAAAGACAATGCTAATATGAGAAAAGGGGCATCAACTAATTATGACGTTATAAAAGTTTTAGATGAAGGAGAAAAGGTAAAAGTAATATCATCATTAGATGGATGGTATAAACTTCAAACTTCAGATGGAAAAACAGGATGGGTACATAGCTCACATTTAGATACTGATGTGGCTTTAATGACAGTAAATAAAACTTCAAAAAGCTCTGATTCAAAAGAATCATCAAGTGTAAAGGAATCATCAAACAAAAAAGAATCATCTAAAGAATCATCAAAAGATAAATTATTAGATTCAGAAGTTTCATCTTCATCAAAGAAAAGTATAGTAGTATCAGCTACAGCTTATAGTGGAGATGGTGTAACTGCAACAGGAACAAAACCTAGATGGGGAACAATAGCTGTAGATCCAAGTGTTATACCTTATGGAACAAAAGTCTATATACCTAGATTTGGAAAAACATTCATTGCAGAAGACTGTGGTGGAGGAATAAAAGGAAATAAAATAGATATATTTATGAATTCAGAGTCACAGTGTAATAGCTGGGGAGTTAGAAACATATCTATACAAATATTAGATTAATATAAATTAAAGGGATATATGGGCGCTAGTGTTAGCGTACCGAAGTATTTTCGGGTTTGTCAATAAAAGTGTATAAGTAGTTTTTATTTTGTAAATCAGGTAGATAAAATTAATCTACCTGATTTTTTAATATTAATTTTTTTTAATAATTTGTTATAATATATCTATTACAAGATTGTCCTATATGGGAAACATGGTCTAAATAGCAAAATAAATATAAGTAATAAATTCAACAACAGGAGGAAAGTTATGCCACAAATAAAAGTAAGAGGAATAAATGAAAACGACATCTGCAAGATAAGTGAAAAGATGATTGATGAATTAGTAGAAGCAGTAAAATGCCCAAGAGATTATTTTGAAATAGAATGTATAAAGTCTGTTGCTATAAGAAATGGTAAGATAGCAGATGTATATCCATTTGTAGAGGTGGCTTGGTTTGATAGAGGTCAAGAGGTGCAAGATACAGTAGCTGAAATAATCACTAACAATATAAGAGAAAATCTAAATATAGAAAGTATGGATTTGGCTTTTACAGTTTTTGAAAAAGAGAAGTATTATGAAAATGGAGAGCACTTCTAAAAAATTGTAAATTTGTTAACTAAAAAGTTATATTACTTTATTTAGATAGAATTATAAAATATAAGTTAATATAATACAAAAAGGTATACACAAAAATGTGTATACCTTTTTGTATTATACATATCTAGCTTTGTGCTATGTTTAATTTATCCTATTCCTATTATAAAAACCAGATTTATTGTACAATAGAAAAAGAGATTGTTTTACTAAGTTACAAAGTTTTATATTTAAAATATATAGAATACAAATAAAGAGTAAATAAAAAAGGGGCGATAATATGAAAAAGAAAATTATTTTATTATTTGTTGCAGTAAGCATGTTAGCTTTGATTACTGGCTGTGCAAAAACTAATTCTAGTGAAAATAATGATGATCAAAAAAATAAGGTAGAAGATACACAAGGTGATAAAAATAATGACTCTGACAAAGATAATAATTCAAAGGTTACTATAGTTATAGATCCAGGGCATTCATCAACAGGAACATCAGGAAATGAACCAGTATCACCAAATTCTTCTAAAACAAAGCTAAAAGATGGATTAGGAGCAACAGGATCATTCACAAATATACCAGAGCACAAAACTACCATGTCTGTGGCATCATTACTAAAAAAGGAACTGGAGTCAAAGGGTTATAATGTGATTCTAACTAAAAATGATGTATCAGAGTCTAAAAGTAATATAGAAAGAGCTGAAGTTGGTAACAAAAATAGTGCTGATTTGGTAGTGAGAATTCATGGAGATTCTTGTGAAGATAGTAGTGTGAATGGTGCATCTATGCATGTTCCAGCTAATAATGAATACACATCAAGTTTTTATAAAGTTAGTAAATCTTATGGAACAAAAATACTTAATACATATGTTAAGGAAGTCGGTATAAAGGATAGAGGAGTTATAGAAAGAGATGATTTGACAGGATTTAACTGGTCTAAAGTGCCTGTTGTTTTGATAGAGATGGGATTCTTGTCTAATAAAGAAGATGATATATTTGTTAGTAATACAGAAAATCATCCTAAAATAGCAAAAGCTATAGCTGATGGAATTAATAAATGCTTTGAATAGTGAAATAGTTTATTTATTAGGCATATCAATTTTTACATTATTGTAAATTGTTATAATGAATTAAATAATATAATATTAAAATAAGTGAAAATTTAATTTTTATATATGAAGTGGGGTGTAAATTATGAAGTGTCCATATTGTAATAATGATATGATATTAGGGGTTATACGTGGAGGTAGAGATTCTATTAAATGGATACCAAAAGAAAAAGATAAAGGTGTGATTTTATCCAATTTTGTAAAGGGAATTAAAATTTTAGAGTGGCTGGATTCAAAAGTAGAAGGTTATTATTGTAAAGAATGCAACAAGATAACCATCGATGTGCCAAAACAATTATAGCACACCGTTGATGAATTGATAAAATGAGAATAATAGTTTAATATAACAAAATATAAAAAGCTGCATATCAATTGAGATAAGCAGCTTTTTTGTGTATTCTCCATGGATTTTTATGCACTTATTTATCCTTCTATTACAAAAATGTATTAATACAATTCTTAAAAAGAGTAAAATTGTATGATATGAATAAAAAAATCATATATAATTATTTCATAAGTATTTTAACAAGGAGAGAAAATTATGAACAATAAAAATGTATATATGCCAGGACCAAGTAATGTTAGGGAAAATGTAAGACAAGCAAGAAGTATAAAAACTACAAATCCAGATGTGGATGTTGATTTTGTGGAATTTTATAAAAATACTTGTGATAAAATGGCAAAAATAATAAACACTAAAAACGACGTATACATACTAAGTGGAGAAGGTATATTGGGATTAGAAGCAGCCTGTGCATCATTGACAGAGAAAAACGATAGAATTTTAGTTATAGATAATGGTGTATTTGGAAAAGGTTTTGAGGATTTTGTAACTATGTATGGTGGGGAAGCTGTACTTTTTAGCAAAAGCTATAAAAAGGCTATAGACGTGGAGGAATTAGAAAGATTTTTAGAAAAAGACCATGATTTTAAATATGCAACTATAGTCCACTGTGATACACCAACAGGAGTTTTAAATGATTTAAGCAAAATATGTCCATTACTTAAAAAGTACAACATACTTACTGTTGTAGATTCAGTGGCAGCCATGGTTGGAGAAGAACTTTTAGTAGATGATTGGCAAATAGATATGGTACTTGGTGGATCTCAAAAAGCCGTATCGGCTCAACCAGGTCTTAGTATAGTAAGTGTAAGTGAAGATGCCAAAAATACTATGAAAAATAGAAAAAGTAAAATAATAGGTTTTTACTGCAACTTAACAATATGGGAAGATTACTATGAACAAAAATATTTCCCATATACAATGCCTATAAGTGACATTATAAGTTTGGATAGAGCTTTGGAAAATATATTAGAAGAAGGAATAGAAAATACAATAAAAAGACATGAAAGAATTGCAAAATCTACAAGAGAAGCACTTAAAGAATATGGTGGAGAGTTATTTTTAAATAGTGGATATTCTAATACTGTAACAGCACTAGTTATACCTGAAAATATAGGAGCCCTAAATTTAACTAAGTATATAGGTGAAAAATACAACACAATAATTGGAACATCACTGGGAGAATATGTGGACAAATTACTTAGAATTGGCCATATGGGAGAAAATGCAAAACTAGATAAAATAATATATATATTAGATATTTTAGATAATAGTTTAAAAGATTTAGGTTTTAAAGGAAATGGATCTTTAGTAAGTTTGTTTAATAAATACTACAAATAAATATGTGTGTGGGGGATATAAAATGCAAATATCAAATGAACGTAGAAAAACTATAGGAACTAGAGATTTAGTAGAAACTGCTTTACTTATAGCATTGGTATTTATAGCAACAAGGTTTATTAACATAAGACTGCCCATAGCATCAAGTGGAGGATTAGTACACTTAGGAAATACAATGTTATTTATTTCAGCAATTGTATTTGGCAAGAAAAAGGGTGCTTTAGCTGGTGCTTTTGGTATGGGATTGTTTGATCTATTGTCAGAATGGGCAATGTGGGCACCTTTTACATTTATAGTTAGAGGGGTAATGGGATATATTATAGGAAGTATTGCCTGGTCTAATAATAAAAAAGGAAACAGTGTTTTAACTAATGTTTTTGCCATAGCAGTGTCAGGGATTTGGATGATATTTGGGTATTATGTAACAGAGATAATATTATATGGAAACTATATACAACCTTTAGCATCTGTGCCAGGAAATATTACTCAGATAGTTGTAGGGTTAATTATAGGTGTTCCTGTAGCGAAGGTTGTTAAGAAATATATTAGATAAAGCTAAAGTCCTTGTTGTTTTGATAGATATGTGGGTTCTTGTCTACCAAAGAATCTCTTCAAGTAACTAGAAGTAATGGTGTAACAAAAATAACTTTAAAATCTAATTCAAATAATATATAAAGAAGGTATTACCTAAAATCAGGTAATACCTTCTTTATATATATATAATTAATACAGAAAAAAGGTGTGAATATTGTTACGAAAACTTTATTTAATCCAGAAGTGGAGAAAATTTGAATGGGAGCCACCTATTATGATAAAACATTTCAAGTAGCTGATTTTTATATATAATTAAAATTAAATAGCTAAAAACTTTAATTGCTTTAAATTGGTAGAAAATATATTGGAAATAAATTAATATTTAAGAGAAAGTAAAAATATATTGAAATATGTTTAATAAAAGGGGAATAAGAAATGAAAGCTTTAAAGGGGATAAGTTTAGATTTAAATAAATATAATTTGGATAAACTGAGGGAGATTTTTCCTGAGGTATTTTGTGAAGAAAAGATTGACTTTGAAAAATTGAGATTGTTTCTTGGGGATAAGGTGGAAGACAAAGAAGAAAGATATGAGTTTACTTGGAATGGCAAGAGTAATGCTATTAGAATAGCTCAAACATCTTCCACTGGAACTTTGCGACCTGATAAGGAAAGCAGTAAAAACTGGGACGATACGGAAAATCTTTATATTGAGGGAGATAATTTGGAAGTGCTTAAGCTACTGCAAAAGAGTTACTTTGGTAAGGTAAAAATGATTTATATAGACCCTCCATATAATACGGGGAAGGACTTTGTTTATAAGGATAATTTTAGGGATAATATTGCTAATTATAAGGAGATTACAAATCAAAGTACTAAGGCTAATCCTGAGACTAATGGCAGATATCATACTGATTGGTTAAATATGATGTATCCAAGGTTGAAGTTAGCTAGAAATCTTTTATCAGAAGATGGAGTAATATTTATAAGCATAGATGATAAAGAAATATGTAATATAAGAAAAACTTGTGATGAAATATTTGGAGAGTCAAATTTTATTTCTCAATTTATATGGCAAAGAGCTTACGCTCCAGTAAATATGAATAAATTTTCATCACCAAATCATGATTATATATTGTGTTATGCAAAATCATTAGATAGTACAAATGAATTTGGTCTTCCTAGAAGTAAAGATACAAATGATAGATATAAAAACCCAGACAATGATATTAGAGGGCCTTGGAAAAGTGACAATTTTTCTGTAGGGCCAGTAGTAGAATCTAAAGTGTATCAAATTATAACGCCAGGTGGAAGAAGAGTATTACCTCCTAAAGGAAGATGTTGGCTATTATCAAAAGAAAGATTTGATGAATTTAACAAAGATAATAGAATATGGTTTGGAGAAGATGGAAATAATGTGCCTTCACTAAAACGTTTTCTAAGCGAGGTGAAAAACACAACAACTCCATTAACAATATGGCCATATGCAGAAGTAGGTCATTCTCAGGATGCTAAAAGGGAGTTAAAAGATTTATTTGATGGTGAGGCTATAATGGACTATCCCAAATCTCTTAAATTAATGAATAGGATACTTGAACTACCAAGATTTAATAATGGTATAGTATTGGACTTCTTTTCAGGATCATCTACTACAGCAGAAGCCGTTATGAAAATTAATATAGAGGAAAATAAAAATTTACAATTTGTTATGGTACAAATACCAGAATTAGTAGACGAAAAAAGTGAGGCATATAAATCAGGATATAAAAATATCTGCGAAATAGGAAAAGAGCGTATAAGAAGAGCTGGAGAAAAAGTAATATCAGAAAACAAAGACAAAGAAGGAATAGAGAATCTTGATATAGGATTTAAAGTATTTAAGCTAGACTCTTCTAATTTAAAATCTTGGGATTCGAGTATGTGTGATGTGAACGACTTAGAAAATCAACTTAAGAAAATGAATACTAACCTTAAAGAAGAAAGAACAAGTGAAGATTTGCTATATGAAATACTGCTAAAAAGTGGTATAGATTTAACTGCAAAAATAGAAAAAATCGTAGTAGGATACAACAATCTTTACAATATAGGTTGTGGAGCATTACTTGCTTGTTTAGATGATAAAATCACACAAGATGTTATAGATGAAATACCAAAACACAAAGCGCTATTTATGGAAACTAAGGTAATCTTCAAAGAAGCTGGATTTATGAGTGATGATGCTAAAATAAATGCTATTCAAAACTTAAAACAATTTAAGATAACTGATGTAAGGAGTGTGTAGTTATGAAATTAAAATTTCAGTCTAATCTACAGTATCAAAATGATGCAATTTCTTCCATAGTATATATCTTCAAAGGACAGCAAAGTAGACAATCAAATTTTACAGTTTTAAATAGCAATAATATAAATAGTGGACAAGAGCAAATGGGTGTAGTGTATACAAATACAGGAATAGGAAATAGTTTGGATTTAACTTATGATGCTGTTTTAGAAAATGTCCAAAACATTCAAATGAAAAATAATTTAAAAAGAAGTGAAGATCTTAAAGGTATAGATGGCGTTTTAAATAGAAATGAAAAGCCTATAGGAAGTAATTTTACTGTGGAGATGGAAACAGGTACGGGAAAAACTTATGTCTATTTAAAAAGTATATATGAACTTAATAAAAACTATGGATTTACTAAGTTTGTAATAGTAGTTCCTTCTGTTGCCATTAGAGAAGGAGTGTATAAAACTTTGCAAATAACAAAGGAGCATTTTAACTCTATATTCAATAATGAGCCTGCAAACTATTTTATTTATGATTCAAATAAGCTGGATAAAGTAAGAAGTTTTGCCACTTCAAATACTATTGAAATAATGATTATAAATATAGATGCTTTTAAAAAGAGTTTTGATGACCGTACTAAAGAAAATCAATCTAATATAATACATAGACCACAAGATAAGCTAAATGGTCAAAAGCCAATAGATTTGATTAAAGATACTAATCCCATAGTTATAATAGATGAGCCACAAAGTGTGGACACCACAGATAAATCTAAAGAAGCTATAAAATCTTTAAATCCACTGTGTACTCTAAGATATTCTGCTACTCACGTACATGAGTATAACATGGTATATAGACTTGATGCTGTAGATGCTTATGAAAGTAAGCTTGTTAAAAGGATAGAAGTATTATCTATTAGAAGTGAGGATTCTTTCAACTTACCATATATAAAGCTTGTGGAAGTAGGAGAGAGAAAAGGTAAAGCTGAAATAGATGTGGAGGACAAAAAAACTGGTGTAGTAAAAAGAAAGAAAGTAGCTTTTAAATATGGTGATGATTTGAAAGAATTATCAAATGGTCGTGAAATGTATAATGATTATAAAATCACAGATATGGACTGGAATAGTAATAAATCATACGTTGAGTTTAAAAATGGTAAAGTAATTTATCTTAATGAGTGTATAGGCGATTTGGACGAAGATGCTGTTAAAAGATTTCAAATAAGGAAAACCATAGAAGAACATTTGGACAAAGAAGTAATGCTTAATAAAAAGGGAATAAAAGTACTTAGTTTGTTTTTTATTGATAAAGTTTCCAATTATAGAGAATACGACAAAGACAATAACCCTACAAAAGGTAAGTATGCCAAAATGTTTGAAGAAGAATATACTAAGATGATTACTTTAGATAAATACAAAGACAATGAAAATACAGATATAGATGTAATGTTTACACATAATGGTTATTTTGCTTCAGATAAGAAAAAAGGAAAGATAGTTTATAAAGATACTAAGGGAAATACCAAGGCTGATGATGATGCTTACAACTTAATTATGAAAGATAAGGAAAGACTTCTAAGTATGGATAATCCTCTTAGATTTATTTTCTCCCACTCTGCTCTTAGAGAAGGATGGGACAACCCTAATGTTTTCCAAATATGTACGCTAAAAGAGTCAAAAGGGACATATATAAGTAGAAGACAAGAAATAGGTCGTGGTCTTAGACTTTGTGTAAATCAAGAAGGTGAAAGGGTAGAGGACTACGGAGTAAATAGGCTAACTGTTATGGCAAATGAGTCTTATTCTGAGTTTGTAAGTGGACTTCAAAGTGAAATTGAAAGAGATACTAATATAAGATTTGGTGTAATTGAAAAACACAGTTTCGCCAATGTGAAGAGAGCTGATAATAATAACTTTGGTGAAAATATTTATATGGGATATGATAAGTCACAAGAACTTTACCAGTATCTAGTGAAGAAAGAATATATAACTGAAAAAGGTAATGTTACAGATAAGTTAAAAATTGCCATAGATTCTGAAGCTGGAAGTGAAAATAGCTTAGAACTAGATGATGAATTTATGGATTTTTATATTGGAATACATGAAGAACTGAAAAAAAGAACTAAGGGCTATGAAATTAAAGATGCATCTAAGAAAAAAAGAGTTCAACTTAACAAGGCTGTGTTAGATAGTGAAGAGTTTGTGAATCTGTGGAACAAAATAAAAGCTAAAACTATTTACCGTTTACAATTTGACAGCAAAGAATTAATAAGAAAATCTATAGAAGACATAAAAGCAATGCCTAAAATAAACTCACCTAGAATATTTTCATCAAAAGATACCATAGACAAAATGGAGAGAGAAACAGGTTTACAAGGAAGAACCATAAGAGAAGATGAAGACAAGTTGGAGTACAATATCCAGCTACCAGATATAATAACTGATTTGCAAAATAAAACTAACTTAACTAGAAAAACAATAATAGATATGTTAATTAATTCTAAAAGGCTTGAAGATTTTAAAAGAAATCCTCAAAAATACATAGAAGAAGTAACTAGAATAATTAGAAAAAATCTAAGACTTATGGTAGTAGATGGTATAAGTTATTCTAAGTTTAGAGGTGGAGATTATTATTCCATAGAAATGTTCAATGATGGTGAACTTCTAGCTTACCTAAACGACAAAATCGTAGAAAGTAAAAAGTCTCCTTATAACTATGCTATTTGTGATTCCAATGTGGAGATAGAATTTGCGAAAAAGTTTGAAGAGAGAGAAGAAGTTAAGGTTTATGTTAAACTTCCTAGCTGGTTTAAGATAGAAACTCCTATTGGAAGTTACAACCCTGATTGGGCAGTTGTAATAAATGAGTTTGATGAAGAAAGACTGTATTTTGTAGTTGAAACTAAAGGTAAAAGTGATATTAATCTTCTTAGAGAAGAGGAAAAAGCTAAGATTAAGTGTGCAAGAAAGCACTTTGAAGCTCTTGGCGAAGAAGTTGAATTTAGAGGACCTGAGAAAAGTGCTCATGAATTTATGGAAAAGGTTAGAGGAGCGTTGGAAGAGGCTTAAATTATATTTTATAAAGTAGGGAGTGTAAGAATGAAAACACAAGAATTAAATATTAAATATGAAGATATAAAAAGTAAACAAATATTTAGGGCAAACGAGAAAGAAGTAGAGAGGTCTATTGAGCCTGTTCCTACTCATCCAATAAGAAATAATTTTCAAAGGGATAGAGATAGGATATTGTATTCTAGAGCATTTAGAAGATTAAGTGGTAAAACTCAAGTGTTTACAACTTCTAATGATGATCATATAAGAACAAGATTAACACATACTTTAGAAGTTTCTCAAATTGCAAGAACTATATCTAAGGAATTAGGATTAGATGAAGACTTAACAGAAGCAATAGCATTAGGACATGATTTAGGGCATACACCGTTTGGTCATGTAGGAGAAAGAACATTAAATCAAATAATGAATGGATGCTACAAAATATCGGATTTTAATGAAAATATTTTAGATGAAAATAAAGGATTCAAACATAATTTACAAGGAATAAGAGTAGTAAATGAACTTGAGGAAGAGCCTTTAAATCTTACTAAAGAAACTATATGGGGAATTGTAAATCATAGTTCTAAAAAATATAAAAAATGCTTAGATTTAAAAAAGGATGATTTTGTTAATTGTAATTTAAAACATAAAAATTCAAAGCATGACAATTGTGGTTATAATCTATCTTTACAGTACTATGATAATTATCTCAACAAATTAGAACATGATAAATTTTGGACTATTGAAGGTTTAGTAGTAGCATTGGCAGATGAGATTGCACAAAGACACCATGATATTGAAGATGCAATTGAATTTAATATATTAAGTATTAGAGATATATATGATGAAATAAGTAAGAGATTTAGTGAGATTCTTAAAAAATATGAATACACTAATCAAAGATATTCACTTGATGAGTTAGAAAATGAAGATAATAAGTATAAAGCGATAGCTAAGTTTTCTAAATTTATTGTGGATTTTTTGACTACAGATTTAATAAATCAAACTAAAGCAAATCTTATAGAGATGAAAGGAAAATTTAATATCGGTTCAAATAGTGACTTTTATAATAGTAGAAAGAAAATTAGCAATTTACCAATAGAAAACAAAGAAAAAGAAAAGAGTTACATATTGAGTATTGTTAGTTTTTCTCAAGATGTAAAAGCAGCAGATGAAGAGTTTCAAAGGTTTTTGAAGAATAGAATATTAAAATCATTTGAGGCACAAAGAATGGATGGAGTAGGAAGTTATATAATAACAAAGTTATTTGAAGCATATACTCATAATCCTCAACAACTTAGAGATAAAACTATAGATAAATTATTTAAAAATATACATGACAAAAAAAGTGACTTAAAACAAATTTTCAATGATGATATGGATAAAGGTGAAAAAGAATTTATAGGAAATGTATTAGATAGTTTTGAAAAGGTAAAAAACACTGGAGATAAAAGAGATTTTATATCTGACTTACATTATAAAATAATGAAACATGGTTTTACCATTGAAGACATCTATAAAAATGCATTGATGAGAACAATATGTGATTATATTTCAGGCATGACAGATAATTTTGCAATAAAAGATCATAAATCACTTTATAATAAGTAGTAAATTCAAGACATTTATATGTTTTGAATAGGTGTGTACAGTAGTGCAAACTCAGAGTGTTTGTTTCAAGATTTTGCATAACTTGAAAATAATTCTATTGTGCTATAATTTTGGCATATCATAAGAATTTGCCTCAAATTATGTGAATGATGAAGTTGGAAGAGGATTATGAAATGAGGAAAGAATAATTTTTGTTTTAGTAAATTATAAACAAATTAAGAGTGGAAATGGAGACGTGTAATTTAAGAAGTTTCATGTTAAATAGCTATGGTTATGAGATCATAGCTATTTTTATAAATTATAATATACATAGTGATCAAATCAAAAGAAAATAGCTGACTTGAGAGGTGAGTGGAAACAAGAAAATAGCAAATCCAATGCATTAACATGCCAGATTTAGGGACTTTTCACACAATCTACAGGATATGCTAAAGTAATTAAAAAGAAGGTCTTTAGCTACTTGTTTCCAGTAAGGCATGAATCATGGGATGCAGGTAATGTGTATGTGGGTAAATATTCTAAAAATGCCATTCGATTGACTCTTGACTAGATTGAGGACTATAATAAATGGTAGTATATTACAAAATAGCTAACATAATACTTATGAGCAGGATTTATTATTATAAGAATTTCACTTAAGTTATACAAAAAGATATAACTACTGATTAAATGAAATAAAATATGATTATTTTATGAAAGAAGGTATAAGAAATGAATAATAAATTAAACGAAATCGTTGAAAAAAACAGTAAAGAATTAATCAAAGCCCTACAAGATATGGTTAAAATTAAAAGTGTAAGAGATACACCTAAAAAAGGAATGCCATTTGGTGAAGGAGTATGCAAAGCCCTTAATAAACAACTTGAGATTGCTGAAAAACTAGGGTTTAAAGTAACCAACGTAGACAATTACTATGGATATGCAGAATATGGTGAAGGGGAAGAATACGTTTGTGCTCTTGGTCATTTGGATGTAGTTCCAGAGGGAGATGGATGGCAATATGGGCCTTATTCTGGTGAAATAGTTGATGATAAATTATGGGGAAGAGGTACTGTTGATGATAAAGGACCTATAAATGCAGCCTTGTTTGCATTAGCAGCGCTTAAAGAATCTGGGTTTAAGCCTTCTAAGAAAATTAGAATTATCTTTGGATGTGATGAAGAAACAGGTTGTGAAGATATGGAGTATTATAATGAAAGAGAAAAAGCACCTATTTACGGATTTACACCAGATGCTGATTTTCCAGCAATTTATGGTGAAAAAGGAATTCTTCGTTTTGAACTAACTACTCCATTTGATTTGACAGATGGTTCAAACATTAAGAGCATAGCTGGTGGAATAGTGGTAAATGCTGTTCCTGATAAAGCCGAAGCCATTATTACTGGGAAAACGTGTCCAGAGACACAAAACATTACTTGCAAAGAAAATGCTGATAAAAGCGTAACTGTATCAGCTAAGGGTATTCCTGCTCATGGAAGTATACCACATACAGGCAAAAATGCTATTGGCATATTAATTAAATATTTAGTAGATAACAACCTTGTTGAAGGCAAAGAAGGAGAAGAACTTGCATTTATACGTAAGTATTTATGTGAAGGAACTTTTGGAGCTGAGCTTGGTGTAGATATGGAAGATGAAACAGGACAATTAACAATGAATATGGGTATTGTAGAGGTTGTAGATGGAAAACTTCGTGTACATATGGACCTAAGATACCCATGCACAAAGACTGAGAAAGGAATATTGGAAACTTTCTTGGCTAAGTTACAAGGATTTGATGCAGAGAATGTGGAAAATGCAAAACCACTTTATGTGAGCAAGGATAGTAGACTTATAAAAACTGTAACAGATGTATATAGTGAATTTTACGGTGGAGATAGTACTGCTACTGCAATTGGTGGAGGAACTTATGCAAAACACCTTAATAATATAGTAGCATTTGGTCCATGCATTCCAGGAGAGGAAGTTGTGGAACATACTAATCATGAATATATAAAAATAGATCATCTGATAACTTTGGCTAAAATATATGCCAATGCACTTGAGTTACTTTCAAAGTAATGTATTTGAGATAATATAGTTATTAAAAAGGCAGCTATCGTATAAAATTAATAAGAGTAAGGCAAGTTATATAAAATATGACTTGCCTTATTTTTATATCTAAAATTATAGAAAATGAGAATAATATCTTAAAAACAAACTTTTACAGAAACTTCAAAGGATAGAGTGATACAATATCTTAAAATTACAAGTATGGTGTTCTTTTCAAAAAATATTACTTTTTATTCTTTAATTTTTTATATAAAAAAACTCCACCACCTATAATTACTATGCTTAAAGCTATATAAACAAAAGTTGTAGATATTCCAAAGGCATAACAAGTGCTATTTGCTAATTCCATAATAAATCCCCCTTTTTTTATTTATATTAATTATTAATTTAGTCATAGCATAATGCATAAAAATCAAACAAATATCTTACATAACTAAGTAATATTAGATACCTGTTTGATTTTAGAATATATTAAGTAACCTATATACTTTTAAATACCATAGTTCTCTTTTATTATTAAGAGAGTTATCTAATCAAATTTTATTATAAATCTATATGTATAGCCTCGTAATTTTCAAGTGCATGCTTATATACAGCTTCGGAAGCGCATAAATTTATTTAAATTTTTAGTAACATAATGGTAAATAAATTAACATATGAATATAGAGTTATTAGGCAAACCGGATAGAACTTGTAAGTGCAAATAATTATTATTAGGGGGTATGCATTATGTTGGAAAGTTCAGATGAAAATCCAAATTTAAGTGGACAATCTACTAGAAGAAGAATTAAAGATATACACGAGGAAATTAGAGAAGAATTTTCAGATAAAGAATTATATGACAAAATATATGATATTATATGCTATGAATTATGTGGAGAGGTAAGACTTATAACTTCTGAGTTATCAGAAATAATGAACAGATTATGCAATGTAACACAGGAAGATATTAAAAGTAGTGTAAAATATGAATTATATAAATATACAGAAGATAGAAGTAAAAGGCAAAGAGATTATGTAAATGCAATAACAGAAACATATAAAACAATAAGCATTAATAAAAGGCCTGAGGCTGTAAATATAAATCACTATTTCACAAAATTCGAAATTGAAAGAATGAAAACTTATTTTAAAAACGTGAACAATTTAATAGCTACCTTAGATGAAATTCATGAAGATATAAAAGAAACATTGTATTTTGAATGGGAAAATGAATGTCCATATGATGATTATAGAGATGATAATGGTAGAGATGAATATTGCAATGTTATAAATCCAGGATATTTAGATCCTGATGATCCATATCATTACTTTCATGAATAAAAAGAAACTTAAAACATATTTATATTCAGTGGATGTCAATCCTACAAAAAATTCGTAAAATGCTAAAAAGGGCCTTAAAATCCACTTATTCGGATTTAAAGGGCCTTAATTTTAGGCATTCTTTATTTTATGTAAAAAGACACAAAATTCAAATCATCAAATTGCTTAATTTCGAATTTATCTAATAGTTTAAAATCATCAATATTATAAGTATATATATATTCTCCGTCACAAGATATAAATTTATTGTCATGAATATAACTACAACTGTTTTTGTTTTTACTTTTAAATACTTTGATATTTTCAATATTATTCAAATCAACTTTAGCAATTCTATTTCCAGTATCATTATCGTGTGAATCATATTCAACTACATATAGATTATTATTATGTAAATGCATACGCCCTAAATTTTTAAATGGTAATTTGATTTTTTCTATAGATTTTTCTTTTAAATTTATTTTCAGCATTATGTTTGAGAATTCATCATTTCCATCACAATATAGCAATGCATACATATTTTCACCTATTATTTTAGCATCAGATACATAAGTTGATTCACCTAAATCAATAGTATCACTAACTTTTAAATTAGATTTATTTAAAATATATAAATTAGTATGACAATTCTTTGGTGCATCATCGTCATTATTTATAGAATAAAGCTTATCTTTATTTTCTAATAAGAAACATCCTGCATCATCAATTTGTGTAGATTCAATCACTTGATTTTTTTTAATATCTGTTTTATTAATTTGTGTTCCTTGTGCATTAGAAGCACCTGTGTAAGCGTATTTATCATCTATGCAAAAAATTGTAGGAGAAATATTATAAGCATCAACTTCCTTGGCTTTTAATGTATTCATATTTATTTTAACTATATAATTATTAATATGGTTTTTATAAATTGGATCTGCATAATAAATATCATCACCGTTTTTTAAACCGACCTCAGTAAAACCACCTAGATTAATTCCTCTAAATTTCAATTTTTTATCGTCGATTAGCTTCCCACTTTTATCATATGTTACTATTCTAGACTTGGAGTGAGTCAAGCTATATACTACACCATAGTCATAATCAGATACTTCTTTATTAATATTTGAGGATACTATATAAAAAAATAGACTAAGTACAACTATAAATGGAATTACCAATTTTTTTTTCATGAACTTTATACTCCTTTAGAATAAATTATAATATTTACAATAATGTAAAAAACACATTTCAACCATATTGTAACAATGAGTTTTGATAAGAACAACAAATTGTTCAGTATCTAAACAAATCTTAAGACAAAAATATTAATTAAAAGCTTAAATTTTCCTCATTTTAATTATGTTTATATGAATATATAAATAGAAGGAAACAATTACCTATAATACAAATTAAGGGTGGAGATAATATGAAAAAAATATCAGTTGCTGTAATAGGAGCAGGATCAAGGGGGATGAATGCCTACGCACCCTATCTACTGGAAAACCCCAACCTAGGAGAAATAGTAGCAGTAGCAGAACCCAAGGACGAAAAAAGAAATAACTTTAAAAATAGATACAACATAAAAGAAGAAAATACATATTCCTCATATGAAGAACTCTTATCAAAACCTAAATTAGCAGACGCAATAATAATAGCCAACAGTGATGAATCCCATTTTGAACCAACTAAAACAGCCCTAGAAAAAGGATATCATGTGTTACTAGAAAAGCCCATGTCAAATAAACTGGAGGAAGTAATCAAACTAGGACAACTGGCAAAAAAACACAAAGACCAAGTGTTTGTCATATGTCACGTTCTAAGATATACACCATTTTTCAGTGAGCTAAAAAGAATAGTGGACAGCAAAGAATTAGGCAACCTTATAAGCATACAACACAATGAAAACATAGGATACTACCATTTTGCACATAGCTATACACGTGGAAACTGGAGAAATAGCCATGAAACAAGTCCGCTAATATTGGCTAAAAGTTGTCATGATATGGATATATTATTATGGTTAACAGGGAAAAGTTGCAAATATATATCTTCCTTTGGAAGTTTAAGTCATATGAAAGAAGAAAGCTTCAAAGAAAACATGGCAAATAAATGTGTAGACTGCAAGGCTGAAAGAGCCTGTCCCTATAGTGCGAAGAAAATATATTTGGAAGATGATGTACTTAAGGCATCTTTATACGCAGTGGATGCCAACCCTACAAAAGAAAATTTGGCAAAGGCTATAACTACTGGCCCTTATGGAAGATGTGTGTACAAATGTGACAACAACGTGGTGGATCATATGGTAAGTATATTCGAGTTTGAAGACAATATAACTGCCACTTTTAACTTATCAGCATTTACAAAGGATTGCACAAGAACCATAAAGCTTATGTTTTCTCATGGAGAAGTGGGTGGAGATTTTCACAAGAATGTGATAGAGGTGCATAAATTTGGAGATAATCACCACACAGTAATTCATCCTAAAGTGATAAAAAGTGGTCATGGTGGGGGAGATTTTAAGCTAATGGAGGAATTTGTTAAAGCCGTAAGTTTAAATAATAAGGAAGTAAAAACTGGTGCAATTACTTCTGTGGAAAGTCATGTAATGGCATTTGCAGGGGAATACTCTAGATTAAATCATGAAGTAGTTAATGTGAAAAAGTTTTGGAATAATCAAATATAATAAATATGAATTTAATGGTTGAGGTGGAAAATTATGAAAAGATTTATGTGTATTTTAATAGCAATCATTTGTTGTATCACTGTTGTTGCATGTGATAGTAGTGATCATAAGGGGGAGGCTAAAACCCCCTCAGGTCCATCTGCAATGAATGGGCGAGATTACAAAAGTGTGGAAGAGTCATTCGAGGAGAATGGTTTTACTAATATCAAGCTAGAAAAAATAGAAGACTTGGTTACTGGCTTGTTGACAAAAGAAGGTGAAGTAGAAGATGTCTCTGTAGGAGGAGATTTTGACTATTCCCCAGATAAGTGGGTTAGGGCTGACACCCAAGTTATCATAAGATATCATGCTTTCCCAAAAAAAGAAAGTGAACAAACACAAAAGAAATCAGAAAAAAACACAAAGCAAGAACAGAGTACTGAAAAGGATGGCAAAAATATGGAGCAAGAAGATATATCCAATAAAGTGTTAACTATTGATAATTGTGAGGAACTTGCTAATATGCTATCAAATAAAGACGATATAGATGAATCATATTCAAGTTTTGCAAAAAAATATAAAGGAAAAACTATTGAATTTGATGGTAGAATTGATCATTTAATGAATTATGAAAATTATGATACAAGATATGATATTCTTGTGAGTACAGGTGATTATGATCCTGATCATCAAACTGGGCCAGCATTTAAATTTAAGAATGTGGCTGCTTATGATTTGGATTTGGATACTATAGATTTAGAATCTGAAATTAAAGTGGGAAAAAATGTACGAATTGTTGCCAAGGTAGAGGAGTTTGATAGTAACTCTGGTCTATTTTTTCTTGATCCTGTATCCGTTACAGCACGATAAATCCATAAAGTGGTTAATGTAAAAAAGTTTTTAAATAATTACTTTCGCCTTATGGTTGCTGAAAGAGATTATATTATGTAAAAATAACAAATAATATTAATTTTTTAACTGAACAAAGCTGCATGAGAGGATGCAAGGATTTTTTCATGCCTTATTTTAATGAAGAATAACTTAACGATTTCGTAATAAATATAGCCTTTTAACACGGGTAGTCATGATTAAAAATAAAACTAGAGTAATTAAATTATTTTAAGTAGGATTTATAAACACTGTAAATAAGGAAAAAACACAGGGGGCAATTAATTAATGCTATTTTATTTCTCACAGGTCATTTCGTAATAATTTTAATATTGCGTCTGATTATTTAGACATGAGAAATAATATAGTTAGAAACGTTGTAATAATAGCTAATATTATATTATTTATTATTATACACACTAGGGATTGGGGGGTATCCTAATGACAATCTTATTTTATCAATAATAAGGAGCGCTATTCCAAGAGTAGTAGCCTTCAAATAGGACTTAAGAGAACTTAGATCAGCCTTTTTCCTGTCTTTTTTATCCATTGCTGTAAGATAGAGATTTGCTACGGTGCCTTCTGTGGTTTTATCAGGATAGTTATCGATGTCATTAACAATTTGTTTCAAGTTATTGCTGGTTTCTTCAATCAAGGCCATGAAAATATTTCAACCTGGAACATGGTCGAAATATTTTTTCAGCCAGCAGCTTTGAATTGATATTCTCATAAAAGCTGAAACTCTTGTTTATCGTTTTTTTTACTTCTATCTAGAGTAGTCAGTAAACAGTTGGCTTTTAAATCAATATTTATTTTGAGTTTATTGGCAGACAGATGATAAACATGGTTTTATCTGTTCTTTCCAAAAATATTTCACCTTTATGAAGGCGGATATACTCTTGAGATAAGGCCATTCCAATGCCAATTTGTCCCTTAGCACCCTTATAAAATCTGTCAAATACATGTTCTTGATCTTCGGAAGAGAGTGCTGTTCCATCATCGGAAATTTTTATTACAATTGCTCTGTCTTTTTTTGAAGCCTCAATCCATATGGCGGAATTTGTGTATCTTGTGCTATTTGTTAAAATATTGGATATTGCAGAAAACACCATATCTTCATCACAGTGAACCATAAGGGGATCTGGAAGATTTAGAAACAGTTTCAGCCCTTTTTTCTGTAGTGAGGGCTCTATTATATGAATAGAGTCATAAATTATTTCTCTGACATCATATATATTTATGTTTGGAACTGTCATACCACTGTCTACTTTGCTAAGTCGTAGGATATTCTCAATCAGACTGTTCATTCGCTCCGTTTCTTTTACAATAATCTCGCAGCTACCTTTTTGGGAAGCAAAACCGCTTATTATTCCATCTGCATAACCTCTAATAGCCATAAGAGGCGTTTTTAGTTCGTGGGAGGCATTTTCGAAAAAGTATTTTATAGTTCGTTCTTTCTCATCCAAAGTTTTTGCTACATGCCTAGCTACAAAGTAAAGTAAAAGGGATATGACAACCATGATTCCTATAAGAATCAGTGTGGTTGTTTTTACCAGATAACGTTCAAATGAAACATCCACATAAATAAGTATGGCTTCTTTACCAGAGGTGGAGTTATCTACTTTGGACAGGTTCTCTGTTGTAGGTATAAAATACAAAAGATCTCTGTTTTGTTGGAACTTTTGCACGTTTCCAAAGGGCATTTTCTGTTTGTTTGCAAGATAATAAGAAACCATTTTCATTTCCGGATTAGGAAACGTATCTTTATCTAGATTTTCCATATGAAGAATAAAAACATCAGGAAGAATATCATCTGAATTTTTCTTATTTTTTAAGTATTGATTTAGTGCTGTAACAGTACTTTTTTCTATGTGGTTCATTTCTAGTGTATAAAACATTACAATAATTAAAACTCCGAAAAATATGGAAAGTCCCGTTAGAAAGTATAGTGCCTTATGGTTGTTTCGTAACATATTTAAGCATCTTCCTTTCTAGTCATTTTAAATCCATAACCCCATACTGTCTGAATATAAACATCTGCTCCAGCAGCTGTGAGCTTTTTTCGTATTCTTCGGTTGGTTTCGTCAGCTACGCGGGTTTCAATTTCAAAATTCATACCCCAAACTTCCTCAAGAACTTCGTCACGGCTCACCGCATCGCCAAATCGGCGCATCATGTAAGTTAAGAATTTTATTTCAGTAGGTGTCAAATTGATGATTTGACAATCTACAGAGCACTCATGGGTTTTTCCGCAATAGAAGAGATTTCCGCAAAATAATTTATCTGTATCAAGAGGCTGGGCATTTTGAGCTTCAAATTCAATTCGGCGTAGCAATGCTTTAATTTTTGCAGAAAGCAACATGGGCTTAAACGGTTTTGTGATGTAATCGTCGCTACCTAAGGATAGACCACTATAGTAATCATTGTCACTGTCCTTAGCTGTAATCAGAATAACCGGTACTTTGGAGATTTCGCGTAACGACATAAGTATGCTGATTCCATCTGATCCAGGCATCATAATATCAAGGAGAACTAGATCACATTGTGACTGTTTAAAGTTCTCCAGTAACAGGTCTCCCGTGTCAAAGGCGGTTACTTCATGCCCCTCGTTTTTTAGAAAAGCGAAAAGGATATTTCGGATTTCTTTTTCATCATCTGCTAAATATATTTTTGCCATTGTGAACCTCCTTACAAAATGTAATTAACAAAATTATAACATAAAACTACAAACAGTTAGAGATACATTTACACTGAGGTCTGCAAGAGTACACATCTAACTTTGATCAAGCAGAAATATTACCCTACAAATGTAATTCTTATAAAGAATATAAGAATTGGAGCGATCCAAATTTTCTTTTCGTAGAATTTCACAGAAAAGAAGGCTGCTGAGAAAACCAGCAACCTCCATATTGTTAAGACAACTTGAATTTTAGAATTTTTACTGTCAACCGTTATTTAAGAGCTGGTTTTCCAATAGATTTTAAAGCATTGTTTATACTATCTTTATAGATTTTTGCAAGATCGCTAGATTTATAGGTTTTTGAAAGCTCACCAGCAGATCCAACAAGTGGCTCTACTACAATATTACCTCTTGAATCTACAAAAATAGTTGTAGGTGTAGATTGTATTTTTTTTGTAATAGAACTCCAATCACCATCTCCGCTTGTCAAAGTTGTATTTTTAAATCCTGCATTAGATAAGATTTTTTTTGCGACTTCTTTGTTACTGTCTCCGTCTAGGACAGCTGTAACCATGTTAATATTTTTTGGTAATCCCTTTGCGATAGTGGCAAGTTTCGGCATTTCCTTAACACAAGATTTGCAACTAGTGTTCCAAAAACTAATTGCTGTAATATCTGCTTTTTTAAGATTATCTTGTGTAAAAGTACCTCCGCTCAGCGTTTTCGCTGAAAAATTCTTTATACTTCCATGTTTGCTTGTAGTGGAACTTCCTTGTTTATTTTCATTTGAAGTTGCATTTTTTTCGTTGGGATTTACTTTTTTTTCAGTGGTAGTTGTTTTATTTTCATTTGAAGTTGCTTTTTTAGGGCTACAACCTGCAAGAATCCCAATTGACATAATTGAACATAATGTAAATACAATCATTTTTTTCTTTTTCATATCGAATACCTCATTTCATTTTTTATTTGTGTATTTTCATAATAAAATAAAATAAGATATACTACCTCACAAATAGGCAATTATTTTGCAACAAAATTGCAACAAAATTGCAACAGATTTGAGTATGCATCATAATTCATATAAAAAATCTATAATAAATGGTAATTTATAGAAATATTCTATTTGAGGTGGGATTACTACTGTGATAGCATTAATAATGCAGGATTTTACAAACTAGGAGGGAAAGTAATGAATATAGCAAAAAAGGTATTAATGGTAATCTCATTATTAAGTATGTCTATGATAACGGTTGCATGTTCTAGCACACAGCAAGAAGATAATAATGATATTAAAAGTATTAAGGTATCACAAATAAACGAGGAAATTGATAAAGGAACACAAGTAATAGACATAAGAGAAGAATACCAATATATAGGTTGGGATAATAAAGAAGGTGCAGGTGGGCACATAGATGGTTCTATTGATTTTCCAGCTTCTTGGTTAGATATAGAAAGTAATTTCTCTAAGATAAACATAGAGTTAAAAAGAAGAGAAATTGATAAGTCCAAAAAAACTGTAATATATTCAAACAATGAGGTAGATAAAGAGATATACAATAAATTTAAAGAACTTGGGTTTACGGATTTAAGTATATTAACAGGTGGATTTAATGAGTATGTATCAGAAAAATTACCTGTTGAAAAAATGAAAAATTATGAAACACTAGTTCATCCACAGTGGGTATATGATTTGGTTGAGGGGAAAAATCCAGATACATTTAAAGGTGGAGAATTTAAAGTTGTAGAAATTGATTTTGGTAAAGATAAGGGAGATTACAATAAAGGTCATATACCATCTGCAATTACAATTGATGATAGTTTAAATCATATAGAAGGGGAAAGAATTCTTCCAAACTATGATAAAATGAGTGATGAAAAGAAATTTAGTTATTGGAATAGACCTAAGGATAAATGGATAAAACAAAAATTAGAGGAAATGGGGATTACTAAAGATACTACTGTAGTTGTATATGGATCAAATACAACAGCAGCAGCTAGACTTGGTGTAGTTATGAAGTATGCAGGAGTTAAGGATGTAAGGCTTCTAAATGGTGGCAAAAAATTAATCAATAGTATGAATATGCCTTTAGAAAGTGGAGTTAATGAATATAAGTCTGTTAAGGATTTTGGTAGTGATGTTCCTCAAAACCCAGGAATTTTAATAGATTATGAAGAAGAACTTAAAATGGTCAATGATACAAAAGACTCTGTTATAGCTTCAGTTAGAAGTTTTGAAGAATACAAGTGTATAAAAAGTGGTTACACTTATATAAAAGATGCTGGTGAAATAAAAAATGCTAGATTTGCATATGCAGGATCTGACCCATATAATATGGAAGATTATAGAAATATAGATGACACTATGTTTAATTATAATTTTATTAAACAGAGATGGGACAAGTGGGGTATCACTTCTGATAAAAATATATCTTTCCATTGTGGAACAGGATGGAGAGCTAGTGAAACCTATTTTTATGCTTTATCTATGGGATATAAGGATATATGCGTTTATGATGGTGGATGGTATGAATGGCATCTAAAAGAAGATTCTCCTAAAAAAGAAGAGGGTCTACCAGAAGATGCACCTGAGAGTGAACCTAATTCATTTTTTTAATAAAGAAATTTTATAAAATACATATGTTTTAATAATAAATATAAAAATTAGTAATAGTGGCTTATGATGTGCTCCTTTTATGATAATTGGTTGAAATAATAAGACTGTTATCATGAGAGGAGCATATTTTAATGGAAAAATTTATTATTTTTATGGTCATCATTATAAATCTACCGATTTTCTACCGAGACATTTTAAAAAAAATTAATTATAATTTATTTATAATAAACTTTATATAAAAAGGGTGGATAAAGTAATTATGGGGAAGAACTTAAGAAAAATAAGAATAAGCAAAGGTTATTCTCAAGAGGCATTATCAGTCCAAGCTAATGTTTCCGTAACAAATATATACATCATAGAAAACTATAAAAAGCTAGTTAAAAAAGAAACTTTGGACAGTGTATTAAAATTTTTAGAAGTAGATATGTCTTACGATGAATATGAAGCTGCTGTAAATGATAAATCAGCTAAGCAACTAGGTGAATATGAAGAACTTTATAAAAATCAAACTTCTAAGTTAAAAACAAAAGTAGATAAAAAACTACGAGAAGCAGAAGATTTATTGAAAAATGAACAGTTTGAAGAATCTTTAAAAATTTACTTATCATTTTTCGATACATTGGCACATGATAGCGGCTACCTAATAACATGTGCACTTCTTTATCAAAAATTAGGAAGACATCTAAAATCTATTAATTACTGCAATAAAATACTTAATAATGATAAAAACAATAGTGAAGCACAAAAGATTAAAGAAAGTAGTTTAGCACAATTAAAAAATTTAAATATACAAACAAAAGACAAAATGAAAAACTATACAATAAAAGATTTAATAGAAAACTCTAGAGTAAGCAAAAATAAACTTTATTATTCTGAAATAGCAGACGAATTATGTATAGATATGCCAATTAGAAAATCAAATAATTAAAATATCATCAAAAAACTGTCATATTAATTTTTAGTATGGCAGTTTTTTTTATATAATTTCTAAAAACTAAGGAGGAAAAATTATGGAAACTATGCGCAACATACAGCAACTAGTACCAGTAACAATGAATGAAAAAGAGGAGGTAATTATAAGCTCCAGAGACTTGCACCAATACCTACATATTCAAACAAGATATAAGGTATGGATACTTAGAATGTTGGAATATGGATTTGAGGAAGATGAAGATTATCAAAGGGTTACACAAAAATGTGACACCCCTGGAGGAGTTCAAAATCAAACAGATTATATATTGAAAATAGACATGGCAAAGGAAATTTGTATGATTCAAAGAAGTGAAAGAGGAAGACAAGCAAGAAAGCATTTTATTGAAATGGAAAAGAAATTTAACTCACCAGAAGCACTTATTGCTAGACTGATACAACTAAAAGATAAAATGAAAAATCAAAACACATCACCATTTACAAAGGGTAATACTGAAACTTATCCTACTACAAGAACTTCCACACACAAAAGTCAAAAAAGCTCTATTAATTTATCTACAAACTTTAGAGACACAGCAAAGATAATAGGTATTAGGGAAAACTTGTTTATCAGCTGGCTACTTCTTAATAATTATTGTTACAGAGATGCCTCAGACAATCTTAAACCTTATGGTCATGTTATGGACTACTTCACTTTCAGATTTTATACAACAGAACATAACCATAGTGGAATACAAACTATGATTAACTCAAGAGGAAGAGAAGTATTTAAAGCTTTATTAATAGATGAAAATGTAATTAAAAATGAGGATATAAAATTATTAAACTAAGGAGAAGAAAATGGGGAAAAAATATTATTGGTTAAAAGTTCAAAGAAATTTTTTCAGACAAAAATCAGTGAAAAAGCTAAAGCAAAGTGAAAATGGAAACGAAAAGGTGCTTATATATTTGGAGTTACTTGCTTTATCTTTGGAAAATGACAACAAATTAATATTTGAATATGTGGAAGATACTTTTGCAGAAGACTTAGCACTTGAAATAGATGAAGATCCAAAGCGAGTAAAAGAAACATTGGACTATTTAAAAAGTCAAAACCTTATAGAATCTGTAAGTGAAAGTGAGTATGTACTTTTGGAGGCTTTTGAATTAACAGGTAGTGAAGATAAAACTACTAAACGCGTTCGAAAACACAGAGAAAATAAAAAAGATAATACAATAGAAGAAATTGAAACACACTGTAACAAAAATGAAACAGTATGTAACGCTGATGAAACACATGGTAACAAAAATGAAACGCTAGAGAAAGATATAGATATAGACAAAGAGATAGAAAAAGAAATAGATAAAAACAAAAACAAAGAAAAAGCATGTGTAACTTATTTAAGTGACAAAAATAAAAAAACGAAAACTGCCAATAAAAATCTAAGCAAAATCACTAAACTTTATGAAGCGAATATAGGGCCTATTTATCCAGCAAGTAGAGACTGGTTTATTGAAATATCAGAAAAAATTGAGGCAGACCTTTTTAACAAAGCCATAGAAATATGTATTAATAAGTCTGTTGTAACGCCATCTTACTTAAAAGGCATAATCAGAAAATGGACAAATGATAAAATATTTACCCTAGATCAGTACAAAGCTAAGGAAATAGAGCTTTTGAATAAAGAAAATCATGAGGATTATGATGAAGAAATTGACGAGGAAATGTTAAAAGAAATTAAAGAGCTTGAGACCAAGCTGGGAGTAGTGTAGGGGGGAGCAGATGGATGCAAAACTACTTGAAAGAATGAAAAAGCTAATGGAAAGCTGCAAAACTGTGGAAGATAACTATGATTGTGAAAAATGCAGAGACTTTGGGTACATATTTGAGAAAAACAACCATGACTGTGAAGTTGCCATACCATGTGAATGTTTAGCTAAAAAACAATCACTAGAAAAATTGAAAAAATGCGGGTTAAGTGAAGCTTTTAAGGAAAAAACCTTTAGCTCTTATAATTGTGAAAAGAAATATCAAATTAAGGCAAGACATCAGGCACTTAAATTTTGTAATGATTTTGCAGATAATAATTCATCTCTTTTAATTTGTGGTCGCCCAGGTTCAGGAAAAACACATTTGGGAATAGCTGCCATGCTCAATTTAATAAATCAAAATGTGGGCTGTCGCTACGTGGAGTACAATTCCATGATGATGAATCTTAAACAATGTGTAACTGATGAGGAGAATTTCATACGAGAAATGAACAAGTACTTAAATCCAAGAGTTCTTTTTATAGACGATTTTTTGAAGGGAAAAATTACAGCAGCAGATCTTAATTATATTTACAGAATCATAAATAGTAGATATTTAAAAAACATGCCTCTAATTATTTCAACAGAAAAAACCATAGAAGAAATAATTAGCTGGGACGAGGCTGTGGGAAGTAGACTTGTGGAAATGGCAAAAGACAATATTATAACTTTCAGTGAACGAAGTAATAACTACAGACTAAAAAGCTATATAAATCCAAATAATACCTAGTAGAAAATAATTTAAAATATATTTTAATATAAAAAGGGGAGAAATTATGAATATTTTAATGGATGATATACCTTATAACTTACATACAATGGTGGAAATTATAGGAATGGAGAATTTTTTGGAATTAAGTAAACTGTATGGAGGAAGTAATGTGTACATACCAGTCTACCACAGAGTAACTATGGGAGATAGAAACAGAGAAATTGCAAGAACATATAACGGCAAAAATATTAATCAGCTTAGAATAAAATATGGAATGACAGAGCTACAATTAAAAAAATTAGTGGGAAAATGATTTATATAAATTCATATTAAATTATTAGGTTATAAATGTATTAAAAATATAAATTTAAAATAAAAAAATTAATTATATTATTGACAATTTATGTATATTGATATAGTATTATTTTAACCAAAAATTAAATATACGAAACTTTTTATCCAGAGAGACGGAGGGAATGGCCCTGTGAAGTCTCGGCAACCATCAAACTATTTGTTTGAAAAGGTGCCAATTCCAACAGAACAATTTGTTCTGAAAGATAAGAAGAAGCCTGCATTATTATTGTGTGTATATTCTGAGGCCTTCTCTACTTATCTAGAGAAGGCCTTTTTTAATTTTTAACTGATAAATTTGAGCAAGAGACATACTTATCAATACTGATTAAGAGATGAAGGTATGAAATTTTTAGTGTGAAGAAGGGGTGACACAATGCAAAAAAATATATTAGAACAAGTACTTGTATTTGATGGTGCAATGGGAACAATGCTTCAAGAAAGAGGATTAAATCCAGGAGATTGCCCAGAACTTATGAATATATCTAGCCCAGAAAAGGTAGGGGAAATACATAAGGCTTACTTACAAGCAGGAGCAGATGTAATTACTACTAATACATTTGGTGGAAATAGAATTAAGCTAGGTGAATATGAACTAGGTGAAAAAGTATATGAAATAAATAAAAAGGGGGTAGAAATTGCAAGAGAACTAGCAGTCAAAAAAAATAAATATGTAGCAGCGTCAGTAGGGCCAACAGGACAGTTTATGAAGCCACTAGGAGATAAGTCTTTTGAAGAATTGCATGAAGTGTTCAAAGAACAAATATATGCACTATCCAAAGGAAAACCAGATTTTATTATTCTTGAGACTTTTAGTGACCTAGGAGAAATTCGTGCAGCGCTTTTAGCAGCAAAAGATGTTTGCAATATTCCTGTAATATGTTGTCTTACCTATGAAGGGGCAAGAACATTAACAGGGGCAAGTCCATCAAGTGCAGCAGTTATACTAGAAAGCTTAGGAGCATCAGCTATTGGAGCAAATTGTTCAGGAGGGCCAACAGAGTTATTTTCAGTAGTAAAAGAATTATGTATAAATACAAAATTACCGGTTTTAGTTCAGCCAAATGCAGGTCTACCAGTATTTGAAGATGGATGTGTACATTATCCACTTAATGATAATGACTTTATAGATGATATCAAGCCATACTTTGATTTAGGAATGACATTATTTGGTTCTTGCTGTGGTAGTAGTCCAAAACATACAAGAGCATTAATAAGTACATTAGATAACGTTAATATTCCTAGTAGAAATAATGAAGAAATAAGTACTTTGGCAAGTAGAGAAAAGGTTGTAAAGATAGGAGATAATTATCTTCCTAAAATAATAGGTGAGAGAATTAATCCTACAGCTAGAAAAAAATTAGCACAAAGCCTAAGGGATAATGATTTTGGAATTTTACAAAAGGAAGCATACGAACAAATAAATAAGGGATCTCATTTGTTAGATGTAAATATAGGGACTCATGGAATTGATGAAAAAGTTACTATGGAAAATGCAATTTATATTCTTCAACAAAATATAGATGTTCCTCTTGTAATTGATTCTACAAATCCAATTGTTTTAGAAGCAGCACTTAAAAATTATCATGGAAAGGCATTAGTAAATTCTGTAAATGGAGAAAGGGAAAGTTTAGATACTATACTACCTCTAGTTAAAAGGTATGGTGCAGGGGTAATTGGTTTGACATTAGATGAAAGCGGAGTGCCAAATGATATAGAAACAAGACTTGAAATAGCTAAAAAAATAGTAAAAAAATGTGAAGAATATAATATATCAAAGAAAGATATATATATAGATGTTCTTGCATTAACTGTTGGAACAGATACACATGCAGCAATAGAGACTTTAAAAGGGTTGAAAAAGATAAAAGAAGAACTTTGTGTAAATACAGTTTTAGGAGTAAGTAATGTTTCTCATGGTCTCCCAAATAGAAATAAGATTAATAAATCTTTCCTTTCTATGGCTATTTTAAATGGGCTTGATTTAGCTATTTTAAATCCCCTTGAAGAAAATATTATAGATACTTGGGAATCATCAGCATTATTAGCAGGCAGGGATAAAAATGCTGAAAACTATATAGCAAAAAATATAAAAGCATCTAAAAAAGAAGAAATAGATAAATTAAGTATATCTATAGAAACAGTTAAGAATTTAGTAGTAAGAGGTTCTCATGAAATTACTAATATTGCACAAGAATTACTAGATAAAGAAATATCGCCAATTACAATCATCAATGAAGGATTAATTCCAGGATTAAATATAGTTGGGGAGAAATTTGAAGCAGGAGAGTATTATTTGCCACAACTTATGCTTAGTGCAGAAGTGGCTCAAAATACATTTACATTACTTGAAAAATATTTAGATGACAATGAATCTTTAAACGGAAAAAGTACTATTATAATTGGAACTGTAAAAGGCGATGTACACGATATAGGTAAAAATATGGTAGGGGTTATGTTAAAGACATATGGATATAAGGTAGTTGATTTAGGCAAAAATGTTTCAAAGGAAGAATTTTTAGAAGCAGCTATAAATGAAAATGCTGATTTTATAGGACTTAGTGCCTTAATGACAACGACAATGATAGAAATTCCAAATACAATAGAATATATCAAAAATAAATTACCTCATATCAAGATTATTGTAGGTGGTGCTGTAGTAACTAAGGATTATGCACGATTATCAGGGGCAGATGGATATAGTGAAGATGCGGTAGGCGCAGTTAAGCTAATAAAGAAATTAATAGAATGTAGGAGCGAAGATGAAAAAATCATTTAGAGAAAAACTTGTAAATAAAGAATTTGCTGTAACGATGGAAATAGACATACCAAAGGGGTTAAATTTACAAAAGGCATATGACAGTATTTATCCATTAAAGGATTATATTGATGCAATAAATATTCCAGATAATCCAATGGCTAAAATGAGAATAAGTCCTATATCTTTAGGTTATTTAATAAAAAATAAACTAGATATAGAACCAATATTCCACTTTTCTTGTAGAGATAGAAATATTTTAGCTATTCAATCTGAATTATTAGGAGCAAGTGCTTTAGGAATAAACAATATTTTAGCATTAACTGGAGATGACCCAAAGGCAGGAGATTATCCTAATGCAAAAGGGGTATTTGACTTAGACTCAATTGAACTTGTAAGAACCATTGTAAATTTAAATAGTGGATTAGATCAAAAGGGAGATGTTATAGAAGGTAGTGCTAATTTTTTAATAGGAGGAGTTGCAAATCCAGGTTCTGATGATTTAGAAAAAGAAGTAGAAAAACTTCATAAAAAAATAGAATCTGGTGTAGAATTTATTCAAACTCAACCTATATTTGATATAAATAAGTTGGAAAAATTTATTAATGCTACTAAAAATATAGATATACCTATACTTTATGGATTTATGCCACTTAAAAGTGCAAAATTTGCAAGGTATTTAAACAATAATGTTTCGGGCATAGATGTACCAAATGAATTTATAAATAGAATAGAAGAAAAAGGGCGTATTGCATCATTAGAAATAGGAAGGGAAATTTTAAATAAATTAAGAAAAATAACAAATGGGGTACACATTTTTCCAATGGGGGATATAGATTTAGTTCGAGAGTTATTTGAAGAAGGAGCTGCTTATAATGAGTAGTAATTTTATTACAATTCCTTTAGATATAGAAAGGGTTTGTGACAGTATACAAGAGTTAAAAGGTTCAAAAGAAGAAGTAAAAAAACTTAAAAATTATATTCATCCAAAGGTGTATTGGAAAGACCTTAATATAAAGTATATAAGTGATGGTCAAATAGTGATAGATGTAAAAGATGAAGAACCAATAATTATAAAAAGTTCATATATTTGTGAAGGGTTAGAAAAATGCCACAAGATAACCATAGCCTGTGCAACTATAGGGAATGGTCTTCCAGATTACAGTAAAATATGCATGGAAAATGGGGAAAGCTATAAGAGCACAGTTTCAGATATTTTAGGGTCTTATACAGTAGAAGAACTAATAGATAAGTTTAATAAGCATCTTTTACAGAGAAATATGACAAAAGGGCTATATGCTACACCTAGATTTAGCCCTGGATATGGAGATTTGGACTTGAAAAACCAAATAAAGATTATAAATCTTTTAAAAATCCATTCAGAAATTAAAGTAAATGAAAATTATATGTTAAGTCCAGAAAAAACTGTTACAGCACTTATAGGTTGGTCCTTTTATCCAAGAGAGTTAAAATATCCAAAAGGAGAAAAGAAAAAGGGATTGTGCCAAGGTAAAAATAGCTGTGAGAATTGTAAAACTTGGGCTTGTAAAAAATAAAAAGAGAAGACGTGAAAATGAATAAAACTACCTGATTTTTCAACATTATATTTAAACAGAGCGTAATTTTTAAAAGGATATTAATACTTTAATTACTTGTAAAATAAACCCTATATCTTAAATACTATAGTAAATTAAGATATAGGGTTTATTTTTTTCATTACAATATGAGTAGCTATTTCAAATTATTTTTTTACTATTTTACATAAAAAGTCACTGAAATGGCAAATAAGCTTATATCCTATAAATAGTATAGAAGTCCACAATACAATGTTTAGTACTTGGAAAAATAATTCCCATGAAATGGTAATCATAATATTATCCCCCTCTTAGGTAAATATAAAAATCATATAACATTAAATAAATTATAACATAATTTACTTGTATGCTAAGTAATTACAGATATAAAAAATAAGGTGAATTATACCTACTATAATTTACCTTATTTTTATATTTCAACATTATCTCCATATGTATACACTTAAATAATATATAATAGAAAATAATCTCAAAAATATAACCTGGGAGCTAGAATAAATATGATTAATTAAAAATGAATGCAACTATATAGGGAAAAACACTAGTCTAATAAGTGAAAAAGAAATAAATCAAAATTTTGAATAGTAATATGTACATATTAAATCAGGAGGAAATAATGGAAAATTTGATCAAAAAGGCCAAAAAAGGAGATGAAGAAGCCTTCTTTAATCTTATGGAAATAAATAAAATCTCATTGTATAAGGCAGGAAGAGCTATATTAAATAATGATGAAGATGTAGCAGATGCCATACAAGAAACAGTAATAGCAGCTTATAGAAATATAAAGTCTCTTAAGAATGATTCATATTTTAAAACATGGTTAACTAAAATATTAATCAATAAATGCAAGGATATAATCTCTAAAAATAAAGAAACAGTAATATTAGATGATTATGTAGAAGAAGGATATGTACAAGAGTTTTTAAGTAAAATTGAAATAGAAGATATGCTAAATGATTTATCAAAAGAACAAAAGTTAGTTGTGTCTCTTTATTATATATCGCAGTTTAATACTAGGGAAATAAGCGAAATATTAAAAGAGCCAGAGGGTACTATAAAGTCCAGAATATCAAGGGCTAAAATAAAACTAAGACAAAGCTTTGCTATGAGATAAGGAGGTATGAAAATGAACAAAAACAATAAATTTTTAGATGATAATTCAATCCCAAATTGTGTAAATACAAAAATAGATGAAGCAAGAAATTTAATTAGAAAAGAAAATATAAAGAAAAAAAGGATTAAAAATGCATGTTTATCAGTAGCAGCTACTGTTGTTATATTTTTAGGAGTGACTATTTTAAATCCAGCATTAGCAGATAAGGTGCCTTTTTTAGGAAATATAATAAATACTTTGAAAAAAGACAAAGATTTATCAGAGAAAGAACCATTTATCAAGAATATTAATAGCAAAAATGGAAGTGCATTGAATGAAAAAGTTATAAACAAAGATATAGGAATTACAGTACAAGAGGCTTACTGTGACGGAAGTAACATATATATAAGCTATTTATTAGAATCGGAAAATAGGCAATTAGATGATATGGATCGTATCCGTTTAAATGATGCTGAAAATGATGGGGATGTAATGGCTAGTTTTAGTAATGAAAAATTACAAGTTGATAATACTGTAAGCAAAAAAATAGATAAAAACACATATGCAATAATTCAGTGTATCGATTTAATGCCCCTTGTAAAAAAAGGTGTTGATGTAACACCAAGATTTAATTTAAGTATTAACATATCAAAACTCAGAGGATATACATCTAAGGAAGGAGATAAGATTGTAAAAGGTAATTGGAGTTATAACATAGCTGTTAAAAAGGATGATAGTAAAAATATAGCTTATGAACCAAATTTAGAAAATAATAAATTTAAATTAAATAAGATACTTTTAACACCAAATACTACAGAGATAGAGATGGATGTTCCACGTGATGCTCCCCATCCATATATATTGGCTTATGATGATAAAGGTAAATTTTTAGACAATCTTACTTTTAGCTATTATTTAGAAAGTGATTTAGGAACGATAGAATATGATAAGTTTGAGCCTATTTCAAAAGACTCAAAATATATTTTGATACAAGTTATAGATAAGAGCAAACAGGAGAAAGATGTAATTAGTGAGTTTAAAGTTCCATTAAAATAATGAAGATTATAATTATGAGTTATACTTTGAGCCAAGTAATCCAATTACTACAGATAGAGAATTTACTGATGAGTTGATAAATTATTTTTCTAGAGAAGGAAAATGTATAACAATTATAGAAGAAAGTATGGAACCAATTTTTGAATTAGATGAAGGGCGTTATATATGTAAGTTAGGGGAACCTTTTAGAGCTTGTAAAGCTATTAAATGTCCTATAAACCCAGTTGCAGGTAGATTTTTGGGGTATAAATGGGTTTATATCTATAAGTATTAACATAAATGTTTAATTATAAAGGGAGTATAGATAGATTTGTGTAAAAACAAATCTATCTATACTCCCTTTAGTATACATATTATATTTACACAAATCTAAGGACAGTCTCAATATAAAAAATTACTTACACACTCTTATTGGCAAACCCTATTTATCTTTATTTTAAGACTCATCAAAATCTTTATACAGACTATATTTATCACTTAACACATGATAAATTCTTTCAATATCTTCTATATATAATGCTTCAACATCATCTTCATATGTAAAACTTACTCCTATACCGCAATTGGAACTTATTTTTCTAGGAACTGGCGATGTTTCGTTTGAAATGTTTTTTCTATTAAGCAATCTAGAAAACTTAATTGCTCCAGAATGAGTAAAAAATGTAATAAAGTATTTCATATTATTTTGTACCCGTTACTATAAAGTCATCATCTTCGAATTTTTCTATGCTTACATTGTAGCCAGCGTTTTCCATATATCTTTTCACATTCATACAAGCTGTATTATTATCAACTAATACTTCTACACCTGAACTGTTTTCTTCCAATGCTTTTTTTGCTATAAGAACTGGTTGAGGACAAGAATATCCTCTTGCATCTACTTTTTTACCCAACTTTAACATCTCCCTTCTCTTTAACTTTAGCTTTTCCTATTTCTGAACTAAAGTATGATATTAAGCCAAGAACAACAAAACAGATTATAACTGCTATTTGTCCATTTGGAGTTGGACCTTTTGGAGAAGCTGCCAATTGGAAGTTATGAGCAAATGCGCCGCCTACTAATAGCCCAAGGATTGTAACAACAGAATCAATATTTCCTTCTCCAGCTAGTACTAATTGTCTCATAGGACAACCACCTAGAAGAATTGAGCCCCATCCAACAACTACCATACCTAAGAAATTCCATAATCCATCATTGTGAGCTACTGGTTGCTCAGCAAATCCTGGTGTAAAAAATCCAAATACAAGATTTCCAACAAAAGCTGCTACCAACATTGCTAAAAATCCAAGTATTAAGTATGAATCTTTAAATAATATTAAGTCTCTTATTCCACCAACCATGCAAAGTCTAGTTCTTTGACATATAATACCAACTGCAAGACCTATACCTAGAGCTATAAAAGCTGGTGCATGTTGTGAACCTGGTCCTTCTTTTGAGAATATTAATAATGTAGAAGATGTAATTAACATTACGAATAGAACTACGTTTATAATTGGAAGAATATATCCTTCCGCCTTAGTTTGTTTATAATTTCTTTTTAATGAGAATCCCCTATTTAAAAATACTATTCCTATCACTATACCTACAGCAAACCCAGCTATACCAAATATGGCATTAAAATCCCCACCTGCTAATCTAAGTACCATTCTTGTAGGACAACCTAAAAACATTAGTGCCCCAATCATTATCATAAATCCTAAGCAAAATCTAATAAAAGGTGAAGAACCTCCACGAGATGCAAATTCTTTTTTAGTAACAGCTATTATAAATGCTCCCAGTATCATCCCCATTATTTCTGGCCTAGTATATTGCACTATTTCTGCCCTATGAAGTCCTAGGGAACCTGATATATCCCTTATGAAACAGGCTATACAAATCCCCATATTCTTTGGATTACCTAAAAGCACAGAAATTACAGCTAATAAACCTATAATAGCTCCCCCGATAATAATATTTCTTTTTTCTTTCATATACTACCCTCCTAAAATTACAAATTATTTCAATTAATATGGTATCACAATAAAATAGGAAATAAATGGTTTTGAGGCAGTATGTAAAGATTCAATATTATGGTGGTAGTTATAGAAAAAATCTATAACCTTTTTATATATAAAGAGTGCTATATTAAATTTGAGAGATAATAATAGGAGGGTATTTATGAGAAAAATTTATTGTGATAATGGAGCTACATCTTATCCAAAAGCACCTTTAGTTGGTGATTCTATAATTAATTATATAAATAATATTGGTTGTAACGTAAATCGAGGGGCCTATTCATCTTCTTATGAGGCAGAAAACATAGTCTATGAAACTCGAGAATTATTATGTGAGTTATTTGATTTTGATAAACCTGAAAATGCAATATTTACTGCTAATATTACAGCTAGTTTAAATATGGTACTAAAAGGACTTCTTTCCCATGGGGATAACGTTATAGTATCCTCTATGGAACACAATGCTGTTATGAGACCTTTAAGCTCCCTAAGCAAAAAAGGTGTTACAATTACTAAAATACCTTGCAATTCATTAGGTGAAATAAACATAAAGGATATTCAATCATCCATAACCGAAAAAACAAAGGCATTAGTTATGACTCATGGATCTAATGTTTGCGGAACGTTACTTCCTATAAATGAGATTGGTCAAATTTGTAAAGATAATAATATAATCTTTATTGTGGACAGTGCTCAAACTGCTGGAATAGTAGATATAAGCATGAAAAAAAATAATATTGATATACTATGCTTTACTGGTCATAAAGGCCTTCTTGGTCCACAGGGAATAGGTGGCTTTTTAATTAGAGATGAGATTGTGCCTTTAGTAGATTCTCTTATTGAAGGAGGGACTGGAAGTTTTTCAGAAGAAGAAGTTCAGCCTACATACATGCCAGATAAATACGAAAGTGGAACTGCCAATATTCCTGGAATATATGGCCTAAACGCATCTTTAAAATACTTAAAAGAAGTAGGAATTAAAAATATATATGAAAAAGAAATGTATTTAACAAAAAGATTTATAGATGGCATTTTATCTATAGATGAAAGCTTATTAATAGGTAAAAAAGATATAGAAAATAGAACTGCTGTAGTTAGTATTGATTTTAAAGATTTAGACAACGGCATAGTCTGTCATCAGTTGGACAAGACTTATAATATTCAAACAAGAAGTGGTCTTCACTGTGCTCCATCTGCTCACAAAACTTTGGGTACTTTTCCAAATGGAACTGTAAGATTTAGTTTTGGACATTTTAATACAGTGGAAGATATGGACTATGTACTAGAATCATTAAGAAATATAATTAACAATAAAACTGAAATGTAAATAATAGATAATAAAGAGGGGTACACAGAAATGTGCACCCCTTTAATATAAATGTGAAATTTGCTTTATCTATTCATCTTAATAATATTGTTGGATAGCTCATTTATACTATCTGTCAAACCTTGCAGCTTTCCTTCAATTCTCACTAACAAATAAAGTGAAATTGCAATGGGAAAACCCAGGTTTGCAATAATAGATTGAATATTATCCATATATATCACCTCAAACTACACTTCTAAATCGTACTCAGTAGTTTTAGAATCAACCACTTTAGCAGATACACAAGTTGTTATGTCATATCCCTTGGGCTGGAAGATATTTTTATCTTTTACTAAGTTCATAGTATCTATTATTTCCTGTTCTCCAAGGTCTTCCCTTGGATCTTCAACAGTGACAGAAAAGCTATTTCCTAAAGCATTTTTAAAAGTCATTACAAGTTTTTTTTCATCCATATTTTAACCTCCTAAAAATTAAATTAATTTACTACTCTGATAAAGAAGAGTTGTCCACTCTGTTTGTGCCACTTAAAGTATGCTGTTGCATATCTACTAAGGCATTAACTACAGCCATAATGTTTTCATTTGAAGCACCTGATTTTATACTTGAAAAAGTCTTAGTTTTTACTATTCTGTCTCCATTTAAATCTGTACCATGATCAAATTTAACCTTTACAGATGAAGCATTGGGTGTTGAAACTACTGCCATATTATTACCTCCTTAAATTTTTTTAGCAACGGATTTATCTGAAGCGCTAGCAAAGATACATCGTTGGCAATATGAGCTTTGCGAATTTTGTGAGCTCACTTTCTACTTATATAATAGAAGAAGAATTTATATTAAAGTTAAATAAAACTTTTATAAATTAATTTGTAAGAGTAGGTAATAAATCATAGTTTTAAGTACTTAAATTTTTTATACTTCTTTAAGATTTCGTAATTATTCAATTAAATAGGACATAAGCATACAAAATACTATATTATATATAATTGGAGAAAGTTTATATACTATATAAATATAGGAGGTGTTTATGAGATTTTTAGGCAAATTAATAATATGTATAATAATTATCATAATAATAAGTATAATTGCAAAAGGAAAGCTTATCTTTGTAAAAGATAAGGATAAATCTAGGAAAAGAGATTACATAGTGAAAACCTTATTAGTATTAGGTTTTATATTAGGTCTTGTTTTTGTATTTTTCTCAACGTGGTATGTGGAATTTTTCGGTAAAATAACGCCAGAACAACTCCTATTTAATTTAAAAGCACCACTTAAAGGAACTGAATTTGGTATGACAGAGGAAATACTTAAATCACCAGTATTAAATATTGTTATTTGTACCATACCATTTTTAATTTTTATTAATTGGAAATATAATGTTTTCCTAATTAATAAAAATAATGAAAAGAAAACTATTTTAAATAAAAAAAGAGTGAGAATTATATCTATACTTTTATCAATTGTTACTTTGGTAGGTGGAGCAAGTTTTGGTATTAACAAATTGCAACTTCAAAAAATTGCCAAAGCTTATTTATCTTCATCCACATATCTAGCTGATAATTATGTGAACCCTAGGGATGTGAAAATGACTTTTCCAAATAAAAAGAGAAATTTAATTCATATTTATTTAGAATCAGTGGAAAATTCATATTTAGATAAAGATTTAGGCGGATATATGGATGTAAACTTAATGCCTGAACTAACGGAGCTTTACAAAGAAGGTTTATCATTCTCTAATACGGATAAGTTTGGTGGACCTCATACTACATATGCTTCTGAGTGGTCAGTGGCAGCCATGATAAATATGGATATGGGACTTCCATTAAAAATTCCTATGGGGCGTAACTCTTATGGAAAAGATGGCAGTTTCTTACCTGGAGCTGTTGGTATAGGAGATATTTTACATGCTCAAGGTTACAATCAAACAATAATGTTTGGAGCAGATGCAGATTTTGGAGGACTTACAACTTATTTTACAAGCCATGGCAAATTTAATATATTTGATTATAAAGCGGCAAAGAAAAAAGGCTTAATACCTAAAGATTATTATGTATGGTGGGGATTTGAAGATGACAAGCTTTATGAGTATGCAAAAAATGAAATAACTAGACTTTCTAAGGAAGACAAACCATTTAATTTTACAATGGAAACAGCGGATACTCATTTCCCAGATGGTTATTTATCAGAAAAAGCTGAGAAAAAACATGATTCTCAATATGCAAATGTTATTTCTTATTCTACAAAAGAAACAGTTGATTTTGTGAAATGGATTCAAAAACAGCCATTCTATGAAAATACTACAATAGTTATAACTGGTGACCATCCAAGTATGGACAAAAAATTCTTTAATGACTTTGATCCAAATTATGAAAGAACTATAGTTAATTTAATACTAAATGCTCCTGTAACTACTGATAATGTGAAGAATAGACAGTTTGCACCATTTGATATGTTCCCTACAATTCTTTCAACTTTGGGAGTGGAGATCGATGGAGATAGATTAGGTCTTGGAACTAATTTATACTCAAACAAGAAAACTATTATTGAAGAGCATGGTATTGATACTGTAAATAATGGATTGGGAGACAATAGTGATTTATTTAATGATGAATTTATCAATGATAAGAAGAACAGTACTTTTAGTAATGATTTAGTGACATATAAATAATTCATGTATTTGTTATAATAATTAAATCAATGTATAAGTAAAGGGGAATTAAATAATATGGAGTGTACAAAGTGTAAAAATGAAATGAAGAAGGTAAATTTTGCCACTGGAGCTGTTTCAACATGGCCCTATCTATGGTATAAGAAAAAAGGTATTTTTGAGACGGAAAAAGTAAGTAATGTTTCTTGCTATGTCTGCGTTGAATGTGGAAAAATAGAATTGATAGCAGACAAACCACAGATATTTAAGAATATTTAGACAAACAGGAGGTTTTTATGGGGATGCATTCCAAGTTATCAGAAAGTATAAAGAGTGGGTTTGGAAAAGGAAGAGTTTATAGAATTTGCTAATTCTATGATAAAAACAACTACATATGCATTAGCTAACAATAAGAAAATTGTTAGCCAAGGATACTAAATAAAGTTATACATCTACAGATGTATAACTTTATTCTAAATATGCAGATTAGCCACTAAACGTAAATTTTAAGACTAGTTAACACTTCTAGTTTATTTAGAAGATAATTGATCTTTTAATTGCGATTCAAGTTCTATAACCTCATTAAAAGTACTCTTTAATTCTTTGATTAATGGATTGTTACGAATATCGTAGACTTTTTTCAAAATTACTTCTTTTTCAGCAATTTTGAATATATCATTACCGTATGTTTTTTTATACATAGATATTTTGTCATCAATTATTTCTGACTGTTTACTTAACTCTTTAGCCAACTTTTTAGTGTCCTTTAACTCAATATGAGCTTCAGATATTTTTTTGTTTATATCTTGAAGAGTAAGCTGTCCTTTACTAAGTAAAGTTTCCTCTTCATCAGATGAAGTTTCTTTTTTATTTTTAATTTTTTCGATAACTTTAATAGGCTTATCGACTTTAACCTTTTCACCTTCGTCATTTTTGTTATCTTTATTTTCAATCATTCCTTTTATTTCGCTAAGTTGAGATAATTTGCGTTCTAAAGACTCCTGGAGCTTTTTATTTATACTGGAATTGTATGTAGCATCTAAGTTTTCTATAGCTAAATGTTTACCTTTACTAATAACATGTAATTCTTTTAATGATATATCTATGTTTTTATTGTTAGCACAATTAATTTGTATTTTTTTAAAAGAACTACTGTTGTAACTTTTTAACAGAGTATTAGCACTATTTATATTTAAAATATTCATATATTCACCCCTATTATTTAATAAATACCTTTTAATATAATTCAATATAAGTGTACGACGTATAAAAATTTATCTTTAGTAAATTTACTTGAAATGATAAGAAATCGAAATATTTTCTTTGGAGACATTGGATCTACGAATATATTGAATAGTGAAATCCTAAAGGAAAAACTATTTATTAAAAATATTTTGAAAAGTCTAACTTGGGTTTTACCTTGTATTTACTATAATTAAAAAATCTATACATTTTATTGGTAAATATTTGAAAATATTGTAAAAAATTACTAAATATACTGTAAATACCAGGAAAAAATTGGTGAAAATATTTAGTTTTCTTATTGACTTAATCAAATTAAAGGAATATAATTAGCAATTGTCAATGAAGAAAAGGGAGAGAAAAAGATATGGAAAGTACAGTAGAAGCAATTGCAACTAATAATTTAATTTTAATATTTGCAACAATAGGTATTACAGGAATAGTGCTTGGAAGGTTAAGTGAAATATTAAAAATTCCAGATGTAATACTTTATTTAATAGCAGGAATAATAGTAGGACCAGCAGTTTTAAACATAATAAGTGTACAATCTTTTCCAGTGGAAAATAACCTTATATTAACATTTGGATCAGCATTCATATTGTTTGAAGGTGGAAAAGAAATAAATTTAAAAGTACTAAATAAGGTTAAGATAAGTGTAGGTATGTTAGCAACAGTAGGGGTTATAGTATCAGCTGTTGTAGTAGGTGTAATATCAGGAAAAGTTTTTGGACTTCCAATAGTAACAGCGTTACTTTTAGGATCAGTAGTAGCATCAACTGACCCAGCGGCTCTTATACCAGTTTTTAAACAAGTTACTATAAAAGATAAAATAAAACAAACAGTAGTGAGTGAGTCAGCGTTTAATGATGCAGTGGGAGCTATATTAGTTTCTACATTATTAGGAGTATTAACTAGTGGTGAATTTTCTGTTGGTGCTAGTGTAAAAGAATTACTTGTATCAGCAGGTGTAGGTATTGGTGTAGGTGTAGTAATAGGATACTTATTAACAGTATTTATGTCAGACAAAAAAATAGGAGTATTCCACTCTTATGCACCAATAATGGCTTTACTAAAAGTTGCCCTAGCTTATGAAATAGCAATTAAGCTTGGTGGTAGTGGATATATGGCAGTGTTTATAGCAGGTTTAATTTCTGGAAACAGAAAATTATTTGGACTATGGATACCAGAATACGACTTCCAATCAGTACAACATTTTTCAGAAAGTGTAAGTACAATGTGTCGTATGGCAATATTTGTAGTACTTGGAACACAAGTAGACCTAGGAGCTCTTGCAACATACTGGGCACCATCATTATTAATGGCTTTAGTATTAATGTTTGTAGCAAGACCACTTGTAGTTTTAATATGTACAGCTTTTGACAAAAGTGCAAACTGGACTTTTAAAGATAGATTATTTATGATGTGGGTTAGGGAAACAGGAGTTATACCAGCGGCCCTATCAGGAATAATAGTTTCTATGAAAATTCCAGGATACGAAATAATATCATCAGTAGTGTTTATGACAATACTTGTTACTTTAATAGTACAAGCTAGTACTACTAAAATGGTTGCAAAAAAACTTGGTGTTTTAGAAGAAAGTGAAGAAACGGAAAAAATATCTCAAGTTGCATAGAGTTTAATTTAAAAATGAAATTAAATCAAAAGGCGTGTATTTTCTAATTTGGAAAATATATGCCTTTTGATTTTTTAGCAAGGTAAATATTTGGACATAATAAGTTATAGCAAGAAAAGGAGACATGGACATATTTTGTTATATGAGTGTATAATAGAAGATAACTATATTTAAAGGAGCAACAAATGAAAAAATTTAATCAATTGGTAATAAATGAAAAACTTATAAAAGGACTAGTAAAGCAAAATATAACAGAGCCAACAAAGGTTCAGTCATTAACAATAGAAAAAATAAGAGAAAATAAAGACTTACTAGTAAATAGTGAAACTGGAAGTGGAAAAACCCTAGCTTACTTACTTCCAATGTTTGAAAAAATAGACATAACAATGAGAGAGACACAAGTTTTAGTACTTGCACCTACTCATGAATTAGTAATGCAAATAGCTAACCAATCTAAGTTATTAGCAGAAAACTCTAATATGGATGTAACTACTTTTGCTATAATAGGAGAAGTTAACATCCAAAAACAAATTAAAAACATAAAAGCAATGAAGCCTCATATAGTAGTAGGAACTGCTGGTAGACTTCTTGATTTAATTCAACAAAAAAAACTTAGAGTACACGATGTAAAGACTATAATACTAGACGAAGTTGATAGTTTAGTAAGTGGTAAAGGAGAAGGAATTGTTGAAAAAATAATAAAAACTACTTTAAGAGATAGACAACTTTTAGGATTTACAGCTAGTTTAGACGAAAAGTCTGAGAGTTTCTGCGATTATATGATGAAGGATATGGAAATTATAAAAGCTAATGATCAGTCAGCTATAAATCCAAAAATAAACCATATGTACATATATGGTGATAGAAGAGAAAAGTTCACAATTCTTAGAAAGGCATTATCTAGTGCTAAGGCTAAGAGAGCAATAGTTTTCGTAAATGACGAAGATAGTATAGAAGTTATTAACGAAAAATTAAACTACCATAAATACAAAGCTGTATGTATATCAGGTAAAATGAGTAAAGAAGATAGAAAAAATGCAATGACTTCTTTTAGAAATGGAAAAGCAACTATTTTGGTTTCTTCTGATTTATCTGCTAGAGGACTAGATATACCTGATGTTAGTCATATATTCAACTTAGATTTTCCACCTAGCAAAAACGAATATCTACACAGATGTGGTAGAAGTGCTAGAGGAGATAAAAAAGGTACTGCCATATCAATAGTTACTAATCAAAATTTAGGAACAATTAGAGATTACAAAAGACAGTTTAAAATAAATATGAATGCAGTAGAAATAAAAGAAGGTAAATTTGTAGATGTGGACTTTACAAAATTAAAAAAGGAAGCAAAAGCAAAAAGAGAAAATAAAGATAGAAAATAAATTAATTTTGAATTAAGTCAAATTATATTTAATAAGTTTGGAATTAGATTATTTTTATCAAATAATAAGAAAAAAAGTCTATAATTTCTTGTTTTATCCACCATAATATAACAATTTATACATAAGAAAAATGTTACACTGTTATAGAAGAAAATAGATATATACAAATTATTCAACAAAATTAGGGGAAATGACTAATAGAATAAAAAAGAACAAAGGGGATAAAACAAATGAAAAAAAACGTATTAACTTTTCTTATGATTATGCTATTTTTACCGATAATGATGACTGGTTGTAAAACTGAAACGCCAACAGATGTGGTAAACACATATTTTTCATCTATAAAGAAAAGTGATAGCAAAGAAGCTGAAAAGCTTATAGAAAACACACTTTCAGATGAAATACTAAATGAAGCAACTAGTGAAGTATCAACAACTAACAAAACATCTGACAAATCTAGTGAATCAAATAAAGAAAGCAAAAATTTAGATGGATCGCTAAAAATGTATCTTTCAAAGATAGATGCTAAGGTAGTATCTGAAAAAGTAAATGAAGACAGTGCAACTGTTAAAGTGGAAGTAAAAGCACCTAATTATAGCAATTTATTGTTGGAAGTTATGCAAGCCAGCATGAAAGAAAGTCTAGTTGGAAAAGATGTAAAAAAATCTGATGTGGAAAAAAGTTTAGAAGCTAAAATTAAAAATAGCAAAGCAGAAACTAGAACAGGACAAATTAACTTAACTAAGAAAGATAATAAATGGAATATAAAATCTGATGCGGATATTACAAACTTGCTTCTTGGAGAAGCTGATGAAAGAGAAAGTGTAATGTTTAGTAAGTAGAAAAATAAATTCATAAATATATAAAAAAAATAGTACTCTTTAAAGAGTACTATTTTTTTGTAAATTAAAAAGCATATGAATAATAAGTAGATTTTAATATACAGGTATAGATTTGCAAGGAGGAAGTCAAGGTGGCTAAAAAGAAAAAAAGGGAAAGCACGGATAAGAAAAATAATAAGCAATCTAGCCGAAATTGTAATTCAAAGCAAAATAGCAATTCAAAAAATAGCAATTCGAAGCAAAAAAGCAATGATAATATAAAGTTTTCTGATTTTAGTTATGCTGAACTTATAGTATTAGCTGCTACATTATCTTATAGTTTGGCTGAAGAGCTTGATGAAGATGACATTGCCATATTCCTTGTTTTTTTAGGACTTTTGTTAGCTGATATGCAAACACTTCTTACACAAAGATCAATAAAAGCTAAACGACAAGCTCCTACTACAGAAGACTTAGAATTAGAAACGGAGATATAGAATTACACTTAGGTGAATAAATTAAGATTGTTAAAAGATTTACAAAAATTGTAGAAATTAATGATAATTTAGTGATAAAGTGATACAATTAATTATATACATTTGGAAAATATTTACATAATAACTCTGATTTATAAACGGGGGTGGGGAAATGTCTATTACAGTTGAAGCATTTTATAACGCAATAAACATGTTTTTATTAGCATTAACTCTTACTAGTATGGTAGCATTTGTATTTTCTGCAACAAAAAATAGATCAACTAATAGTGAAGTTTCTAAGTTTTAACAAAGTAATAATAATTTTTAATTTAACAAAATAATTATGATTACACTCGAAATATAAATCTATTTCCTTAAAGTTTTATTAAATAGGAAATAGATTTTTTTAATCATTGAAAATATGTGTATAATATTATGTATATAAACTAAAATGATAAATGGATAAAAGAGGTTAATTATGAGTAAATATGAAAATATATTAGAAAGTCAAAGAAACTATTTATCTCATCTTGGAACAATAGATGTGGATAAAAGAATTGATAATTTAAAAAGATTAAAAAAAGTAATAAAAAAATACGAAGACGAAATAATTGATGCGCTAAATAAAGATTTGGGAAAACATATTTTTGAAGCTTATTCCAATGAGGTAGGATTTGTTTATGGAAGTATAGACTTTGCCATAAAAAACTTGAAAAAATGGATGAAGGTTAAAAAGGTAAAAAATGATGCAGCTCAACTTCCTGGCAAATCATATATTTATAAGTCTCACTATGGAGCCGTATTAATAATAGGACCATATAACTATCCATTCCAATTGACTATAGAACCATTAATTGGTGCTATAGCAGGAGGAAACACAGTGATTTTAAAACCATCTGAATATGCAACTGCTACTGAAGCTATAATAGAAAAAATAATAAAAGAAACTTTTAATGAAGAATATATTGCAGTTGTTACTGGGGACTATAAAGTAAATAGTTATCTTTTAGATTTAGAGTTTGACTACATATTCTTTACTGGTAGTGTAAATGTTGGCAAAATAGTAATGGAGAAAGCCAGTAAGCACTTAACACCAGTAACATTAGAACTTGGAGGAAAATCTCCTGTAATAGTTGATAATACTGCTGATTTAAAAATAAGTGCAAAACGAATACTTTGGGGTAAATTAACAAATGCAGGCCAAACTTGTGTGGCGCCTGATTATCTATTGGCTCACGAACATATATATGAAGAACTTATAGAAGAACTGAAAAACACTATAACTGAATTTTATGGTAATGATATTATAAATAATAAAGAGTTCGGTAGAATAATAAACGATAAACATATGAATAGACTAAATAACATACTTGAAAATGACAAAGAAAAAATAGTAGTTGGTGGAGATGTGAATTTTGAACAAAGATATATTTCACCAACAATTATTAGAGATGTAACTTTGGAAGATAGTGTTATGCAAGACGAAATTTTTGGACCTATACTTCCAGTAATAAAGTATAAAAATTTAGAAGACTTAAAATATTATATTTCTAAACATAAAAATCCATTGGCATTATACGTCTTTTCAGAAAATGACGATTTTAGTGAAGACATAATAAGAAGATTTACTTTTGGAGGAGGCTGCGTTAACGATACCATAAGCCATGTGGCATCAGCTCATCTACCTTTTGGTGGAGTTGGAACTTCTGGCATAGGAAACTATCATGGAAAGGCCAGCTTTGATACTTTTACACATGCTAAATCAATAGTTAAAAAAAGTACTAAATTAGATCTTAAGTTGGTATTTCCGCCATACAAGGAAAAGGTAAACCTAATTAAAAAGATAATGAAGTAAGTTTTATATTAATAAAGTGTTAGATAAATATAAAACTTACTTAATTAAAATGTTATATTTAACTGAACATGAAGGGGGATAACTTATGAAAAATATGAAAAAAATGTACGGCATAATACTAATAGTTTGTATTATTTTAATTATGTTTATAGTAACAAAATCATATTACAAAGATACGATGGGGGCAATGGTATTAGGAATTTCATTTGGTTTTGTACTTTCCAGTATTATGAATTTACTAAAAAAAAATAAAAATTAATAAAATATAAAAAAGAGTTAAAGTAATGAAATACATTAATTTCAATACTTTAACTCTTTTTTTATGTATTTTAAGTGTGATTTTAAGAGCAGTTGAATTTACTAGTTTTCTTAAAAAATAATAAATCTAAAAAATTAAATCCAAATGATCCACCAAAAGATATTGCTGCAATATTAAATAGATCAATATTGTCAGGTTTCAAAAATACTGATAGCAAACCTAAGAATAAAAAATAGCATACAAAACCTTTTATAAATTTAATAATTCTGTTTTTTAAATCTCTTTTACTTAAATTTTTAAGTTGTATAAGAGTTGCTATAAGCATACAAACTAAAAATGATAAAAAGCTTATAAAGTATATGGAAAGGAATTTCTGTATAATTTCATCATTAATTTTGCTCTCAAAAATGTAAACTAAAATCAATAAAATAGTCAACGTTACTATTATTCCTAAGAAAATTCTATTGAATTTAACTAATTTATCATTTGTCATGGTTACCCCCTAATATTATGCATTTTTATATAACAATATCATGATTAGTAAAAATTGGCAAATTTACATTAAAAGACATCTAGAAAAAAGTGTTCAGAGGAAAAGGTAAACCTAATAAAAAATAATTAGGTATTTTTACCAATAAAAAACTTAATAAATATAAAAACTCATGCAAATGTATGAGTTTTTTTGTGCAAATAAACTTTGCAAAAAGGATTAAAAGTGTTGAAATTTAGGGGGAAAAAGAAAAAGTGTAATGGAAAAGATAAAAATTTTTAAAAAAACGTTTTAAAAATTTGAAAAAACATATCAAATTATATCGAATTATGCTATAATGGAAAACGATTAAAAAAGAAAGGAAATAATTGATATGAATAAGAAATTATCAAAAGAGGCTTATGGTGGTGTTCATGGTAAAGATTATGTACCATATATAAACGATAAGTCAAAAAAAGGTACAAACCTTGCGGTATTATTAATAGGTATTGTATTAGCAGCACTATTTGCAGCATCTACAGCTTACTCTGGTATGAAATCGGGGTTAACGGTTGCAGCAGGAATTCCTGGAGCTATAATTGGTTCTATGCTTATAGGAGTATTCGCTAAGTCAAAAGGTATACTTGGAAAAAATATAATCCAAGGTATGTCAAGTGGTGGAGAATCTATAGCAAGTGGTATGATTTTCGTATTACCAGCAGTTATCCTTATAGGAAGTCAAATAACATTCTTTGAAGGAGTAATAGTAGGTGTAGGGGGATGTTTATTCGGTATAGGATGTTCATCATTAGTTTACAACTACTTAATAGTAGAAGAACATGGAAAACTTATGTATCCAGAGTCAATGGCAATATCAGAAACTCTTGTTGCATCTGAAGGTGGCGGAGATGCTATCAAATTCATGGGAATAGGTTTTGGAATAAGTGGTATTATAAATGTTTTAACAGGATCATTCTTTAATGTAGTTAACAACACGATGACATTCTTAGGAAGTAAGTTCTATAAATGGAAGTTCTCTATGGAAGTTAACCCATTATTATTAGGTATAGGATTCATAGTTGGATTAGAAGTATCTTTAACTATGTTTGCTGGTTCTATATTATCTAACTTTGGTATAGCTCCATTAATAGGTTACTTCACTGATATGGCTGCTAACAACATGAACGCATGGAATGATGCATCAGTAGTTATAAGCCAAATGGATGTAAATGCAATATCTGGAAGTTATGTTAAATACATAGGTGCAGGTATGATGCTTTGTGGTGGTATAATAGGAGCAATAAAACTTATACCAACAATAGTTGTTTCTGTAAAAGAAACTTTAAATGCAAGATCTGCTAAAGACGGAAGTTCTGAAGGTAGTTCAGGAGAAATGTTAATACTTATAGCTAGTATGGTTATAGCATTTGTAGCAGCATTTATGATATCTGGAAGTGTAAAAATGGCAATAGTAGGAGCAATAGTTTCTCTAATATTATCATTATTATTCGTAATAGTTGCAGGACGTCTAACTGGTACAATAGGAACATCTAACCTTCCAGTATCAGGAATGACAATAGCTTCATTAGTTATATTAACATTAGTATTCGTTATAATGGGATGGACTAGCAATGCTGATAATAAATCATTATTATTATTTGCTGCATTCATGGTTGTTGCAATATCAACAGCTGGAGGATATACTCAATCTCAAAAAGTTACTTATGTAATAGGTGGAAATAAGAAAGAAATGCAAAACTACTTCGCAATAGCTTCTGTAGTAGGTGTTATTGTTGTTACAGGAACAATAATGTTACTTGCTGATCAATTAGCTGTTACTGGAGCAGATGCACAATTTGCACTACCTCAAGCTAACTTAATGTCTACATTAACTTCTGGTATAATGTCAGGAAATTTACCATGGGTTATGATAATAGCTGGTGTAGTTATGGCTTTATTCTTATTCTTATTAAACTTACCAATAATGACTATAGCTATAGGATTCTACTTACCAATATCAACAACTTCAATAATATTAGTTGGAGCATTAATCCGTGTATTAGTTGAGAAGATGTGTAAAGATACTGCTGAGAGAGAAGCTAGAGTTTCAAACGGTATAAGTTTATCTTCAGGATTAGTTGCTGGTGGATCTATAATAGGTCTAATAGGTATAATCTTACAAGTATCTGGAGTTATAACTCCTAAAGTTCCAACTGGATTTGCAGCTGGGAACATGATGGCAGTAGTAATATTAGTTATACTAGTTGTAACTACAACTGTGCCAATAATGGTATCTAAAATTAAGAAAAATGAAAACTAATCAAGAAGTTTTAGATATTGTTTATAAAATTTGTGATAATATAGAATATGATGTAAACGAAGATAAAGTAGTTACCATACTTGAAAAACAAGACCATAAGATTCAGAAGTTTTTTAGAAAACTAAAGTTTAAAATTCCTACGCATAAAAAAATTGAACTAGATGAATACAGTAGTGCAGTATTTTTAGAAATCGACGGTGAAAAAACTGTTGAAGAAGTTGGGAAAAAACTTGAGGTTAAGTTTGGAGAGAAAGTAAATCCACTTTATGAAAGGTTATTACTTTTCCTAAATCATATTGAAGTAAATTGCAAATATATAGAAAGAACTAATAGCTAATTAAAAGAATTAAATATTAGATATTGACATAAATAGGTATAAACTATATTCAAAATTAAGACCTATGGAACAACGTTATATGTTCCATAGGTCATTTTTACATGTTAGGAAATTATAGTTGGATTTACGCTATTGATAAGCTCTAAAATTAAGGTATATCAATTCATTGAGGAAATGTTAAAAATGAATTTTTGAGCAACGGAGTTGCGTGAAGCGGTAGCTAAGGCATCTCGTTGGCGATATGAGCGAAGCGAATTTTTATTGTGATAATATTTCCGTAATTTATTATTTCAATATACTATTTTGAATATAAAACATGAAGAAGAAACAAAAAGTTACAAAATATATTGATGACTTTTAAGGATAAAAAATAAGGGTATAATAAACATGACAAAAAGATTTTGGAAGTAAAAATTAATAGAATTTTAGAGATTAAATATTAAATAGACACTAGAAAAATATAAAGTATCTGTTAATCAAAAGTAAAAATAGTAAAAAACGAAGGGAGAAATGAATATGAGAAAAATAAAAGAAGGTAATGTAATATACCTTATACCAAAGGATAAAAATACAATGGATTTAAGATGTAGCGAGTGCGGGGTTGTTAAAAATGAACTAGATATTGAAGTAGAGATTGATAAGGTAACTAATAGAAAAGTGTACAAATGTGAATGTGGTTGCAAAACATTTACACCACAAATAGATTTAGAACAATACTACATATAATCACCAAATATCTGAAAAAAGGAAGAGATTGAATGAGTGAAACCTACAAAAGGTTAGAATAATAAATGCGCCTACGAAAAATGTGGGTGCATTTTTATGTTTAACTATTAGTTAAAATTATTGCTATGGAGTTAACTACAGGTTAATTGTAGTTATTATTTAAAATTGATATTATATAAGTAGGAGAGCAAACATTACCATTTTTAAGAGGAGCATACATGAAAATAAATGATATTATAAAATTAAAAAGAAAAGAAATGGATTTAACTCAAGAACAAATAGCGGAGTACTTAGGAGTAACAACTCCTGCAGTTAATAAATGGGAAAAAGGAAATTCATATCCTGATATTACAATATTACCTGCATTAGCAAGATTATTGAGAGTTGATTTAAATACTTTGCTATCATTTAAAGATGAACTAACAGATAAAGAAATTGGAAAATTCACTAATGATCTAGCAGCTATTATAGATGAAAAAGGATATGATGATGGATTTCAATTAGGAATAGATAAAATATATAATTATCCTAATTGCTATAAGTTAATTTTTTCAGTTGCATCTGTTTTGCAGGGCGCATTATTTATGTATGGTGTGAAAGATAAATATAAGTATGAAACAGAAATTGAAAAGCTATTTGAACGTGTAGCTAATTGCGATAATCCAGAGTTATGCAATCATGCAAAATCATTACTAATTTTTAGATACATAGAAAGAGAAGATTATGATAGTGCACAAAAACTTATTGATACCTTACCTAATATATCAATTAATAAAAATGAAATTCAATCTAAGTTATATATTAAACAGGGTAAAATATCAGAAGCATCTGAAATCATAGAACAAAATTTATTACGTATGGCTAATGAAATTCAAACATCATTAATAAGTATGCTTGATATTGCTTTAAAAGAAAGTAGACATGAATATGCAGCAATTTATGCTGACAAAATACAACAAACAGTTGAAATATATGAATTATGGGATTATAACAAATATATTGGCCATTTTCAACTTGCAATAGAAACAAAAGATAAAAAAAGGAGTATGGATACATTAAAAGTTATATTACCATCCATCAAAAAACAATGGATGATAAATCAGTCTCCACTTTATAGACATATTAAATCTAAAAGTGTAGATAGTAAAATGGGTATAATGATGCTTGATAGTATAATTAGGGAGCTTGAAACTAGTGAAGAAGCAGACTTTTTAAAAAGTGACCCTGAATTTATAGAGTTATTAAATGCATATAAAGATTAATTTTATGGATGTATTTAATAACTCTATAGGAAGTAAAATTATAGTAAGTAAGTTAAAGGGATACACAAAAATGTGTACCCCCTCTTTTAGATTTTTTATAATGCCAGAAAGTCAGGTCATTGTAAAGTTTTGACTAGGATACATGGGAAGTTATTTACATACTACATAAGAATATATTAAATACATTTGGAACAATATATAAGAATGAAATAGAAGCTAGACAAAGTATGAAGAAACAAAAATATGATGCAACTATAAATTTATAAAAACATGTATACTTAAGTAAATTTCAATATGTAGTATTTCCTTAGGTAACTTAAATGTAACTAGGCACTAAAATGTGCCTTATTGTTGTTTCTTTCTACAAGGTTTATTATTAATTCATAGAAGTAAACAAATAACTATAAGAAAAAAGGATGGTAAGAATATGTCAAGAATAATAGGAATAAATGAATTTAAAAATGATGTGGAAAATAATAAAGGTACAGTTGTAGTAGATTTCTTTGCAACTTGGTGTGGTCCATGTAAAATGTTATCACCAGTATATGACTCAATAGGTGAAGAAATGAAAGATAAAACAGAATTTTTAAAAGTTGATATAGACCAAAGTATGGAGTTAGCTCAAAAATTTGAAGTATCAACTGTTCCAACAGTGATAGTTTTTAAAGAGGGAAAAGAAATGGATAGATTAGTAGGTTTTATACCTAAAAACAGTTTAAAAGCTAAAGTAGAAGAATATTTATAATAAAAATTAAGTAACTAAGGCCTAAGTCCTATATTAATTGGACTTAGGCCTTTTAGCTTTATTCTATATGAATTTTGACTGATGATTATTGGCAGCAAATTGTATAACAAGTAAGTGGCACTGCGATAATTTACTTTTTTGTTTACAAATGTAATTATTTACTATATTTTCCATTAATATTATAATGTATTATATAATAAAGTTAAAAGGAGAAAAACATGAATTATAGCAAATTATTTACAGTGAAAATAAATTTGGTTTAATAGGGTTTGTATATTATTGGATTATATTAATGATTGTAGTAATTTTAGTTACTATATTAAAAATAGAAATGAAATTTAAAAAAGTAATAAAAACTGATAAAACAGGATTATGGGATTCGCAAGAAGTACTGGACTTTTACGAAGATTTTTTAATAGTAAAAAGTAAAGTATTTGAAGGAGAAATAAAAGTCAAATATGCTCAATTTTATGAAGTATTTGAGTCAAAGGATTATTTTATAACTTATTTAAATGACAATAAGGCAAGCTTAATAAGAAAAAAAGATATGGAAAGTGAAGTTATTCATAGTTTAAGGTCTTTGTATATAAAAAATCTTACAAACAAATATAAAAGTGTAAATATATAAATTTGTATTTTATTTTTTCAACGATCTATAATTGTAATAACTATTATTAAAATAATAAAAGTTATAATTTACATTTATAATGTTATAAAAAAAGATGTAAACGTTGATATACCATAAGGAACTTACAAAGGGAATTATATGTACATATAGTATATTAACTATATGGAGGTGCATGTATGAATTTCTTAATTAGAGGAATATCAGAGTTTGTAATAGTTATACCCGTAGCACTTATTATATTCTCACCTTACTTTTTATATACAAGGTATATACTTAAAATAAAAATAGAGTGGAACTCAGTAGAAATTTTATGTGAATTTTTATGGTTACTTATGTTATTGGCTATTTTGAACATAACAGGCATAATTGGAAGTATAATAGAGGGCAATTTTAGTGTGGATTCAGTAGTAAATGGGAGAGCATATATTGATTTTAATATTTTATCAGATGGTTTATCACTTCCTACAATACTAAATATTATACTATTTATTCCATTTGGTTTTTTTACAACTATGATATTTAAAAGATTTACAACTGGGGCTTTGATGGGATTTTTCATTTCAGTATCTATTGAAGTACTACAATTGTTTACTGGAAGATTTGTACAACTGGAAGATATATTAATGAATACCTCAGGAATGGTAATAGGATGTTTATTTGCTTTTTTAGTATTCAAACTTCACGATAAAGGATACATTAGGATTGATTCTTGATGATCAAAAATTTGCAACTACTACATGAAGAATAAACTTAAAAAATTAGTGCTTATCTTTGATAGATGAAGCGCTTTTTTTAATCTATAAAACTATGGCATGATATTATATATATTAAAGTTATGTAATAAATGAATTTAAAAATGATGTGGAAAATAATAAAGGTACAGTTGTGGTAGACTTCTTTGCAACTTGGTGTGGCCCATGTAAAATGTTATCGCCAGTATATGACTCAATAGGTGAAGAAATGAAAGCTAAAGTAGAAGAATATTTATAGTAAAAATTAAGTAACTAAGGCCTAAGTCCTATATTAATTGGACTTAGGCCTTTTAGATGTATAAATTAATATGGCTTTGTGAACGCAAAATAGAGTAATACTTTTCAATCATATTACTCTATTTATTAAATTATACTATAATTTGGATTACTATTTTAATTTCATATGCAATATAGGGAATGGATTACCCTGTTCGTCGAACTCAGATTTTTTAAAAACTTTAAAGCCCATATGTTTATAAAAGCCTAATGCTTGTGGATTTTGCTCATTAACATCTACATAATTTGCATTTAATACTTCTATTGCATATTCTACAAGTTTTTTTCCAATTCCATTTCCTCTACTATCATTACTTACAAATAACATTTCAATTTTAAAATCATGTATTCCCATAAAAGCTTTTATCATATCTTTTTTATCTCTTACACATAAAAGTTTACTAACGTATTTAGCACCTTCAATAACTTGAGGCTTTATTGATATTATGTCCTCTTCACTTAAAAAGTTATGTGTTGCTCTTACTGATGATTCCCATGTATTTAGTATTTCTTCCATATCTTTATTATTAATAATATTTAAATTTTCAATTTTTATCATTTAACAATTCCTCCTAAGTAAGTACGTCACTTAATATTATATGTTAAATACGATTTAAAAAGTTTATTAAGAATATTTCTGTACTAACTATAATCAATTAAATATATTTATTTGTTTTTATAGATATATAATATTCTTCTAATACTACTTTCAGATAGAAAATAATCTGTAGACAATTGTTTAATTGATGTTCCTTGTAAGTACTTGCTATATATTTCAAAATTTCTTGTTTTCAGCTCAGCTTTAATTCCACTAACCTCACCCCAAGATTTTTTGCTGTTATCTTTCTTTGGAATGTATATATAATCACCATCAATGTATTTTTGAACTAAATCTAAAACATCTTTAGGTAATATATTTTATCGCTCCTTACAAACTATGCTTTGATATTATTGCAGCTTTTGCTTGGAGCTAAATTAATTAATCTAATTTTACAAAACATGATGACACCTACCTTCTTGCTTAATTACGTTATTATATCATAAATTATAAAACTAAATGTCTAGTAAAAGAGATGTTTTCGTGAAAACTTAAAATAAAATATATTAATAGTTTGTATAACTTGATATGAGGTCAGAATTTGAGTTATTATAATATAAAGAAAACTTAATTACGTTTAGATTCTTCAGAAATTATATTTGAAGAAAATAGATAATCTAAATTAACCAGATTTATTTTACTTTTAGATCAATGGACAGAATCTTATTTATATAAGTTTGTAATAATGTTTCATAAATAAAAATTCTAGGGGGGACTTCGTATGAAAACAGCAACATTTCTAGAAATATTAACAGTAGCAGAAAAACTAAAATGTAATACTAGGCACTCATGGACATCAAACGGACGTCATGAAAGTGTGGCAGAACATAGTTGGCGTATTGCATTAATGGCATTATTAATGCGTGACGAATTTCCAGAGATTGATATGGACAAGGTAATTCGTATGTGTTTGATTCATGATTTAGGGGAAGCCTTTACTGGAGATATTCCTACTTTTGAGAAGAAAGAAGAAGATAGTGAAAAAGAGGATGAGATATTTTTCCAGTGGATTTCAACTTTTCCTAATCCTTATGATGAGGAATTCACAGAGCTTCTAAAGGAAATGAATGAACGCAAGACTGATGAAGCAAAGCTTTATAAAGCATTAGATAATTTAGAAGCAGTCATTCAGCATAACGAGGCGGATATTAGTACTTGGATTGAGCTAGAATATGACTTACAGTTTACTTATGGTGCAGATAAGGTGGAGTTTTCTCCTTATTTAAAAGAGCTTAAGAAAGAAATAGACAAAAGAACCACAGAAAAAATAGCTCAAAAGAATGAATCTTAGTTATTTAGAATAAATAACAGTGACTATCTCACAAGCAAGGATGCTAATTTGATTAGTAGTGTAAATTATTATGAAATGAAAATTGTGGAGAATTGATTATTATGACTAAAAGAGTAGTATATTTTATAATCACAGTGCTAGTAATGTTAATGGGTTTGTTATCGAGAAAATTCATGTTTATATTTCCAAGCCACATTGCTCCATATGTAGGAGATATGTTATGGGCTATGATGGTTTACTTTGGTTTTAGGTTCTTGTTTCCAAAGTTAGAGCTTTTAAAAAGTTTCAATATAGCACTTATTTTTTCTTTTGCTATAGAGACGAGTCAGCTATATCAGGCTGAGTGGATAAATATTATACGTAAAACTACTATTGGAGGTTTAGTACTTGGACATGGGTTTTTATGGATAGACTTAATAAGCTATTTTATAGGTATTATAATTGCTTTAATAATAGATAAAGTTTTAAATCATGCTAAATTTATAAAAGAATCAAGCAAATAGAAGGGGTACACAAAAATGTGTATCCCTTTTAACTTTGCTTTAAAAATTTTAGCCTATGCTCAAAACAATATATAATGGGTATTTTTTATGGCAGAATATTCTTTATATTTATCTGAAAATAATGTAGAATTTTAATGGGGATTAAAAAGAGGAGGCATAGTTAAAATGAAAAAATTATTAACATCATTTATTTTAGTTCTATCCATAATAATGGGGCAAATAACACCAATATCATGGGCAGAAGAAAAAATGACTAAAGAAGTAAAAGCTAGTGAAAGTAACGCATCAAGAGAGTACGAGGAAACAGAAGATAGCAAAAACTATATTGAAGTAGAAAAAGATGGACTAATTGGTAATATAGCCGATTATGAAAATGGAGAAGTATTCGCTTTTCAATTTGAAGGAGTATTAAATAGTAGTAATGAAATGATTAATTTTATCTTCGATGAATATTCTTACAAAGATGAAATCTACAACGATATAACAACCATAGAGTTTTTCGTTAAACTTGGAGATAAGATGGAATACGTAGCATCTAGAAATTTCACTTTAAATAATGATTTAGATAGGCATAGAGCTACAATAGATAGAGAATATTTCGACGATCAAGAATACATATATGCAAGAATAGGAAAATCTATGGACAAAGATGATGATTACTACTGTGGAACACTTTTATTTAAGGTACGAAATCCTTTTTATAAAGGTGGTGGAGAAGTAGTAAACATACCTGATAAAAAATTACACAAATCTATAAATGATAGTCTATACCAAGAGGCCTATACTCCAGTAACAAAGTATAGAATGTCACAAGTTAAAGAAATAAACTTAGAAGATGCTGGTGTTAAGAATTTAGAAGGTTTACAATATTGTGTAAACTTGGAATATTTATTCTTACAAAATAATGAAATTGAAGATTTTACACCTATTTCAAATCTAACAAAATTAAAAACATTAAACTTAAATGAGAACAATATAAAAGATATCTCTTTTATAAAGAACTTAACAAATTTAACGAAATTATATTTAAAGCAAAATCAAATAATAAGTGTATCTAATTTAAAGAATCTAAGCAAATTAAATACATTAATTTTAGAAAGAAATAAAATATCTAATATATTTTATTTATCAGGATTAAAGAACTTAACATATTTAAACCTTGGTTCAAACAATATATCTGATATATCTGTAGTAGAAAACTTTTCAAAATTAAAGCATTTTAGAGGTAGTCAAAATAAAATCACAGATATAAGTCCTTTAGGGAAATTGCCAAATATAACAGAATTACATTTATCAACACAAAGAATAGAATTAGGACCAGTGTCAATAAAAGAGGGGAAATTTATATTTAAAAATCCACTTATTGGTCTTAATGGAAAGCCAATAGCTCCAAGCAGAGTAGGAAATGGTGGTACATATTCAAAAACTTCTAATACTATAACTTGGAATAATCCTTTCTATAGTGTAGACTATCGTTTTTCTCATAAATTAGGAGTTTCAGGTACAGACTATACAGGAGATTTTTATATTTCGTTACTTACACCGATGTCTTATTTTAGTGTAAATAGTATCAATAAAACTTCAACAACTATCACAGGTAAAGGTTTGGCTAATTCCACAGTAAGAGCTTATGTTAATAATAAAAAAATAGGAACAACGGCTAAAGTTAGCTGGAATGGAAACTTTACTATTAAAAGTATAAGTGGATTAAAAGCTGGAGACAAAGTAGTTGTTAAGATGAGCCAAGATGGATATGAGCCTACACAAAAAACTATAACAGTAAGAAATACTTTTAGTAAATTTACAGTAAACTCGATTAATAATAAATCTACAGTTATAAGTGGAAAAGGATTAAAATCAGCAACTGTAAAAGCTTATATAAATGGAAAACAAGTAGGAACAACAGCTAAAGTTGATTCTACAGGAAACTATACTATAAAAAACATAAGTGGACTGAAAGCTGGTAGCAAAATAGTTGTTAAAATAAGTAAAGACGGTTATGAAACTAAACAAAATACTGTAACAGTATTAAATACTTTCAATACATTTACAGTAAATTCAATCACTACTAAATCAACATCAATAAGTGGAAAAGGATTAAAAACAGCAACGATAAAGGCTTATATAGATGGAAAACAAATCGGAAAAACAGTTACAGTAAGCTCAAATGGAACTTATAAAATAACTGGTGTGAAAAACCTTAAAAAAGGTAAAAAAGTAGAAGTGAAAATAAGTAAATCAGGATATTCAACCAAAAGTAAGACCGTAGCAATAAAATAAACTAAATAATTGACCTATTTGAAGCTAGGTTCTGGTAAAAGAGAGTTTGGAAAAATATTAATTTGCAATAAGTACAAATTAAAAAGGGGAAGTTATTATGAAATTTTTTACAAAAGAATATCAAAGAGATATGGGAAGAACTGATATACATATGCTAATGAGAGCTACAAAAAAAGCAGAAAAATTTGATGAAAAATACTACCAAGATTTATATAAAAAAGAATTGAAAGAATTCTTACAAGAGCAAAAAGAGTTATGTGAAATGTCAGAAGAAGATGAATTTGACGAAACAGATTGGGATGAAATATCCGTAATGGATGAAGAAGGTAATATGGTAAGTGTAAGTGAATTTATGTCACAAGAAGAAGTAGAAGAACTTAGAAACAGCATATTGGAAGGGGAAAGAGAAGCATTAGAAAATTTTGAAATGGATGAATACGATGAGTTAGAACTAACAAATAAATTTGCCCAAAATCACAAGGACGAAATAGAATTTCTAAAAAACAATTTGCCAAAAGACATTCTAGAAGATGTGGCAGATATAAGAGTGTTAGCTCTTAATAAGGTGTCAAAAAACCTTAAAAAGAGAATAGAAAAATATTGTAAAGAAAATGAAAAAACAACAAAAAAAGTAATGGAGGACTACTTTAATTACTTTAAAATGATAGAAAATCAAATTTCACAGAAAATATTGGATAATTATGATTTTCATGATTGTGAGATTTTAAGTATAAAAAAAGTTGGAGATGATATTGTCTTTGACCTTGATAATAGTGGTGGTTTTACAGATATAAATAAGATAATTTATAGAAATGGCCAGATGATAGAAAATAATTTGGAGGAAAACTCATACTGGATTTATGATGAAATATATAAGCTGGATGAATTATATGAGTTTCACATAGGAATAAGCAGCAACAACGAGTATGGTTACGATTATATAACTTTAAGAGCAAGTGATGTGGATTTTGAATAAATTTAGAAATTAAAAAGATATAGAATTAGTATAATATTAAATCCTATATCTTTTTTACTTGATTTTAAATAAAATTTATTGTAATATTACCTATAAAAACAATGTATATAAAATTAAGGAAATAGGTATAACGCTCTATTAGCCTATTAGCAAAAGGAGATTTACAATGAAAAAAGAAAGAAGTATGTTTTTGAAAATAGGACTTTCAGTAATAGCCCTATTTCTTTTGATTTATTACTGGAAAAATATTTCGGCAGGAGCAAAGACATTTATAGCAGTAGCCAACCCTCTAGTAATTGGGTGCATGATTGCTTATATTTTAAATATTATCATGAAGTTTTACGAGAGAATATTATTTAAAAACTGTAAAAATGAAGTATTACTTAAGTTTAAAAGAACTATATCAATACTTTTATCAATTGGTAGCGTTGTGATTATATTTATATTAATAGCAAGGTTAATAATACCTGAGCTAAAATCATCTATTGAAGTACTTATTTCTAGTATTCCACCTTTTACAGATCATATGATTGATTTATTAAATTCTAATCCTAATATACAAAACTTGTTGCCTAAAGATATAACTAGTTTTAATATGGATATGGTAAACTGGCAAGAAATAATCGATAATGGTTTTAAGTGGTTTACTTCTGGAGCAGGAACTGTTATAGAATATGTAACTGGTTTCTTCTCAGTAGTATTTAATTTTGTAGTAGGGTTAATATTTGCTATTTATATATTAGGTGGAAAAGAAAAACTAAGTAATCAATTTACTAGATTAATAAACACATACACAACTCCTAAAATAAGTGAAAGAACATTTTATGTGCTAAGAGTAGTTGATGAGTGTTTCCACAACTTTATAGTTGGACAATGTACAGAAGCTTTAATACTTGGAACACTTTGTACAGTAGGAATGTTTATTTTAAAATTCCCATATGCACTTATGGTAGGAGTGCTTATAGGATGTACGGCTTTGATTCCTATAGCTGGAGCTTATATTGGTGCAATTGTTGGATTTATTATGATTTTCACAGTATCACCAACTAAGGCAATGTTATTTTTAGTGTTTATAGTTGTGTTACAACAATTAGAAAATCAATTTATTTACCCAAAGGTGGTAGGTTCTTCTATTGGACTTCCTGGTATATGGGTATTTGCAGCAGTTATGATAGGTGGAGGATTGTTTGGAATTCAAGGTGTTTTATTTGGAATTCCTACAGTGTCTATTGTTTATCAATTGTTGAAAAAGGATATGAATAAAAGAGAAGGAAGTAATCCTTCACTGGAATCAGAACAATTATCTATATAAAAAATACAATCAAAAGAGTATTTTACTATAATATAAGTATAAAAAAGTTGCTTTTCGAAGCAACTTTTTAATTCTCTAAAAGACCATTACTCTAAAGACCTATTTTAACTCGTTATGCTATAATACAATAAATGTTGCAATTAATATTTTAATGCAATAATAAATTTGCAGTAGAAATGGATAGGTGTGCTAATTAGATGAAATATGATTTTATATATTAAAGATATGGAATAAAATGTTATTATGCTTGGCAATACAACTCCAAATTATTTATATGAGATAATTAGTCATCATAAACTTGAAGAAACTATTAAGTATACATATGATGAAGATATAAATAAAGAAGGTAATACAATAGAAATTAAATATCCATATAAAGTAAAAATATTAAGTAGTACGGTATCTTCAATACCATATAAAGAAATTTTACAAGGAATAGCTAACTATGAACAAGGTAGAGAGCCATCAATTTGTCAAAGTGTTTATTTTATAAATATAAATAAGAATATTATCTTTAATATGTATGATGATAGAGGATGTATTATTTTTTCAAATTCAAAAGATAGGTTAATTAACTTGTATCAAAGGTATAATGAATGGTTAGTTGATTACTGGCGTGTATATATTGATAATATATTTAAGGAAATATAGAAATAGGAATTTGAAGGAGCAGAAAATATGAAAAATGAAAATATAAGTTATCTAGGATTAGGATTATGCTTTGGCGTTACTTTCGGTTTAGTATTTAAAAATTTAGCGATTGGTTTGTCTCTTGGTTTACTTATTGGAGTAGTACTCGATAGTAATAAACGCAAGAATAAATAAAATTTATATAATGAAGTATATCTAAAAATAGGAATTTGGCAGTGATGTTTTTGTTATTTAAAGTGTCAACTAGAACAGATATTTTTGTGAACACTTTAAATATTACTAATTGAGGGGGTTATTAATTTTGATATACTTAATTTAGGGGTGAGATTATGAGCTTTAGTTTTATAAATTTTATAATATATCCGTTAGTATATATTATATTTATGCCTGTGTTGGCATTTATTCATGAACTTGGTCATGCTATACCAGCTTTAATATTCACAAAAAATGAAGTTAGTGTAAACATCGGAAATTATAATTTGATAAAGAAAGTAAAACTAAATAGGTTAGTCATAAATATTTATGGATACAGGTCTATAATGGATGTATCTTACGCTTATGTTAATTGGGAAACTCTAGAAAGTAAATTCAAATCAATTATAATGATTGCAGGTGGTCCGATAGCATCTTTATGTACTTCAATTGTATTATATCTCACTTTAGAAATAATACAATTACCTTATTTGATAATGAAAATATTTAATGGGATACTACTATGTAGTATAGGTCAATTTATAGTAACTGCATTGCCAATGAAGTATAGCGATAATGGTCCGTACAAAGGGTTTACAAGTGATGGATATAAAATAGAACAATGGTTAAAGATGAAAAATACAAATTAGATATCCAGTTAAAAATATATGCTTTATTAGTGCTCCACATTAATATATTTACCTATATTATTTTGTAGATTTAATGTTGACTTATAAATAATTGGTGCTACAATTTAATTGCTATAATGCAATATGGTATTAGTTGATTCTTTTAATGCATTTCTTAACTTATAAAGTTATATAAATTAAAAGTTACATTTAAGAAAAAACTATATGATTTAGTAGAAGACAATAAAAATAAAAAAGAAGAGGGAATATGAGATGAATATAGTAGAAAGAATTGAAAACTTACGTAAAGTTATGCAAGAAAAAAACATTGATGCTTACATAGTACCTACTGCTGATTTTCACCAAAGTGAATATGTGGGAGAGTATTTTAAATCTAGAAAATTCATCACTGGATTTTCAGGATCTGCTGGTACAGCAATTATAACAAAGACTGAGGGTCGCCTTTGGGTAGATGGAAGATATTTTATACAAGCAGCTAAACAACTTGAAGGAACTACAGTTGAGTTAATGAGAATGGGTGAACCAGGAGTTTTAACTATAGAGGAATATTTAAAAGAAACATTAAAATCTGGAGAAACATTAGGTTTTGATGGACGTGTAGTATCAGTAGGAGAAGGTCAAGAATATGAAAAAATCGCAAAAGCAAATCATGCAAAAGTTGATTATAATGAAGACCTTATAAGTGAAATTTGGAATGATAGACCAGTTCTTTCAAAAGAGCCAGCATTTGCATTGGACGTTAAATATACAGGTGAATCAACATCAGACAAATTAAAAAGAATTAGAGAAGAAATGGATAAAGCAGGGGCATCTATTCATGTTCTTACAACTTTAGATGACATATGTTGGACATTAAATATTAGAGGAAATGATATTGAGTTCTTCCCACTAGTTCTTGCATATGCAATAATTACTAAAGATACTGTTGAGTTATACATTGATGAGAATAAATTAGATGATGAGATGAAAGCAAATCTTGCTAAAGACTCTGTTGTACTTCATCCATACAATAATGTATATGAAGATGCAAGAAAAATTGGAGAAAATGAAGTTGTACTTCTTGATCCATCAAAAGTAAACTATGCTCTTTATAATAATATTCCATCAAATGTATTAAAAGTAGAACAAAGAAATCCGGAGATTTTATTCAAAGCTATCAAAAATCCAGTAGAGATTGAAAACATAAAAAAAGCACAAATTAAAGACAGTGTTGCCCATGTAAGATTTATGAAATGGTTAAAAGAAAATGTGGCAAAAACTAAAATTACTGAAATTAGTGCATCTGAAAAATTAGACCAACTTCGTGATGAAATGGGTAACTTTATACGCCCAAGTTTTGAACCAATATCTTCTTTTGGAGAGCATGGTGCAATAGTTCACTATGTATCAAGTCCAGAAACTGATGTTGAATTAAAAGAAGGAAGCTTATACCTATCAGATACAGGTGCAGGTTTTTATGAAGGGTCTACTGATATAACAAGAACTTTCGCTCTTGGGGAAATTTCACAGGAAATGAAAGATAACTTTACACTAGTTGCAATCAGTAATATGCAGCTTGGAAGTGCTAAATTCTTAGAAGGATGCACAGGTATGACACTTGATATGCTTGCAAGAAAACCATTCTGGGATAGAGATATGAACTTCAACCATGGTACAGGTCATGGTGTGGGCTATCTTTTAAATATTCACGAGGGTCCAACAGGATTCCGTTGGCAATACCGTAAAGGAGAAATAGAACCATTCCATGCAGGTATGATTATAACAAATGAACCTGGTATTTATATTGAAGGTTCTCATGGTATACGTTTAGAAAATGAATTACTTTGCAAAAAAGGTACTGAAAATGCATATGGACAATTTATGTATTTTGAAGCAATAACATTTATTCCAATGGATTTAGACGCAATCAATCCAGATATAATGACAGCTGAAGACAAGAAACTATTAAATAATTATCACCAAGAAGTATTTGAAAAAATATCACCATTCTTAAATGAAGAAGAAACTGAGTGGTTAAAAAAATATACAAGAGCAATCTAATTAATAAATACACTTTTCAGTGGTATATCGCTGGAAAGTGTATTTTTAATTTATCCATAGTCGAATGCAAATATCAAGCATTTGTATTTATATAAATTCATTAGATGTTAAGTCTAATTGACAAAATTCCAAATTCAATTGGTAGAAAATAATTTATCCCTAAAGTATACTATACCTACAAGTTAACTTTGAAGAAATGAAAGGATGTAATTATTATGTTATTAGGAGATAAAATATTAAGTTTGCGCAAAAAGGCAGGCTTATCTCAAGAAGAAGTTGCTAACAGATTAAATGTATCTAGACAAACTGTAAGTAAGTGGGAAGTAAATCAAACAGTTCCTGAGTTAAAAAATATTAAATTACTAAGTCAGCTATATAATGTAAGTTATGATTATCTTATAAGTAAGAGTAATCCAAGTGGTGATATTACGAGTATAGAAATGATAGTTGATGAAATTGATTGGACTAGCGCATGGAGCAAAAAATATCCTATTTTAGATTCATATCAAGGAATGCAAAACATAAATACTTATTGCGAAAAAATATCAAAATTATACGATGAGTTCAAAGATGAATTTAATTTTAGCGACCAAGATACGGCCTTAGTTTTAAAAGATATCCTTTATAAAAAATATAAAATAGAAAAAAATAAGTAAATTAAATAACACCCTCTCTCAAAATAATAAAGTTCTACACATATAAATCAATTAATAATTTATATATGAGGGGGTGTAAAATGAGTGATAAAAAATTAGAAGAAAATCTTGGTGGAGCATTAAGATTTATAATAAAAAATTTTGGGAAAAATTCATTGTTAGACTCTACTCGTGTGAGTATAATGATAAATGAATTAAGACCAAATCTATCAGAAGAATCTGCATGGCTAAAAGAAGCACTGGATCTGGGCATAGGAGAGATTCTTTTAGACAATAAAAACATAAATGATTTAAATAGAATAATAGCCATAAATAAAGCGAGACTTATTATGGAAGAGAGTCATATTCCACAAAAAAGAATAAATTTCATATTGGAGAATTTGAAATATGGACTAAAATGGCCCCAATATATTAAAGTAAAAGATAAAAAAATACAAAAGTGTTTACTAGAGGGTAATTTAAATCATGAAGAAATTTTGCATGAACTCGATGATACTGATGAAAATAATATAAACTCTCAGGACTTACAAGAAAATGATCAGAGTTTAAGCTCAGAAAACAAAAAACATAATTACGTGATTCCTTTTTTTATATTAGTTTTTATAGGAATTATAGGTACAGCAATTTTCATAGGTTTAAACACAAGTAAGGTAGAAGTAAATGAAATCATATTTGATATGGAATATAAAAAAGATGAATCTACATATGTTTTTAAAAAGGGCGATTTTATAATAATGAATTTGACTCTTGAAAGTGATAAAGAAGAAAAGATAGATGAAAAAAAGCTTTCTTATGTTGTAGATGATACGTCCATTTGTAAAGTAAGTGATGAATTTGAAAAATGTAGGATAACAGGGATAGGTCTTGGAACTACTACTATTCATGTATACTACGGTAACAAGTTGATAAAAAATATAGATATATCATTTGAAAATTAATATGTTTTTTTCACTTATACAACATAGTATTGACATTATTTGTAGACAAAGGTTCAGACCATAGGTCAAACTATAACTAGAATTTAGTACTCCAATAATTTTGACATTCCAGTTGACATCAGACCTTATATATATATTTTGACAATGTGGAAGATTGTTTCTGAAGAGGAGATATCTTTGATGATAGAATAAGAAAGCCATTGATATAAAATCAGTGGCTTTTCTGCTATAATTAAGGGATAAATGGAAATTTGTAGCGGAGATTATTTATAAACAATGAGAAAATAAATTTGAGGTTGGAGGTTTATTATGAAAAAATGGTATGATGAGGAGTATGAATGGGAAATCGAGGTAATAGGGTTTCTGCGTGGTGACAGAACAGAGCATTATTGCCGAAATGGCGAGGAAATAGGAGATAAGTATACCTGCACCTATGGCTGTCCTGTTAATGCTGATGGACAGGGAATTTGCTCCAAAACTATGATGATTATGTTTCCTATAATGGAGGCTGTCAGAAGTGGTGGAGATTTAGAGAATATCGGCGGAACTAGTAAATATAGCAAAGATATTGTATGTCCAGATGGTTGCGTCATGTTCAGGCTTACGGCCAAGAAACTAGGTAATGAGAATTTTTATAAGGGAAAGTTTTTTGAGTAGTTTTGATTTTCAAATTTAGAGGGGAGATATAGCATATATGAAACTATTTAAAATATATTTTAGTCCCACAGGTGGAACTAAAAAAATAGCAGATTTAATAAGTGGACAATTTGATTTTGAAACAACAGAATTAGATTTGTCAAATAGCATGGAAGATTTTTCGAAATTTACATTTAGTGAAAAAGACCTTTGTATTATAGCAGTTCCATCTTTTGGTGGGCGTGTACCAATGTTAGCGATGTCTAATATTAAGAAGTTAAAGGGAAATGGATCAAAAGTTATTTTAGTAGCAACATATGGGAATAGAGCATATGAAGATGTATTGTTAGAATTGAAGGACACATTATCAACATTAGGATTTTTCTGCATTGCAGCAATTGCTTCAGTTACAGAACATTCAATTATGCATCAATTTGCCACTGGAAGACCAGACTTACAAGACAAAGAAGAATTAATAAAATTTTCTAGTGAGATTAAAGAAGTTCTGAAACAGGGAAAAGCTACTAAAGATTTATATGTACCGGGGAATAGTCCATATAAAGAATATAAGGTTATTCCTTTAGTTCCACAAGTGAGACAAGAATGTATAAAATGCGGTCTATGTGCTATAAAATGTCCAGTTGATGCTATTTCAAAAGATAATCCAATTTTGGTAGAGAAAGAAAAATGCATTTCCTGTATGCGTTGTGTAGCTATTTGTCCAAATAAAGCTCGAAGTGTAGATGAAGAGTTAATTTTGGCGATTTCAAAAAAATTAGAAAAGGTATGTTCAGAAAGAAAAATGAATGAACTATTTTTATATTAAAAAGATATAGGATCAGTATAATACTGAATCCTATATCTTTTATATTATTTATACTATTTTATTTTTGCCATTTCTTTCTTACTATTAAATAGTTTAAATACAAAAAATACCCCGCAAATTACTGACGACAATAAAAGAATTCCCTTTTTCATGACTATCTCTCCTTTTAAACTTTATTTACTTAATTTTATATGAAAAATGTTATAAGAAAAAGACTGTTTTTTATCGGGATTTTTAGATATAATGATAATGATGGGGTTTTATGTCGACATTATAGACCTATGGAGTATAGTTATATGTTCCATGGGTCTTTTTTAATTGCATGACACTTTAAAACCAATGAATAATGCGAAATGAAAATATTTTTGATATCATATAAATAAATAAGCAAATTTATGATTATAAAATATATTAAAATTTGATATACAAATATAGATTTAATCATATGAGAAAAGAGGAAGTACATATGAACAAAGTAAAACAAATACTCGTATCACTAATAACAAACCCAATCCTGCTTATGGCATACGGTTTTTTCTTTTATAAACTAGCTGAAATCTGCAAATATGGAAGACACAATTACAATCTTCAAATATTAATACTATTAACTATATTTTTCGTACTTGTTATTATAATTACATCTATTAAAATTATAAAAAATAAGAACAATCCAAGCAAACTAGCAACATCAAAACCTTGGATATACACATCCATAGCATTGATCATAGCAATTACATCCTTCTATGGGTACAACATATACAAAAGCTCAGTAAATTTTGGTGGAAAACTTTCATGGCTTATACTTAGGGCAAAAACAGAAAGAAGTGTTGAATTTGAACACAATAATTTTTACCAATATGGTGTGGCAGGAATTTTCAATGATATAAATGAAAAGTATCCTCTGCCAAAGAAATTATACATAAGCAATGAGTTTCAGCTAAAGTTTAACTCTGATGGAAAAATTACAGACTTATACGCTTTTGTTTATGGAAAAAATAAATATGGACAAGAGAAAAGTTACCTGATAACTTATGACAACAAATCAAATAAAATGACTCTAAGACTGGATGGAGTAGTGAATGGTGACTACAACGAAAACAAATTATTAGATCCTTTAGTAGAAACAGTAAGAGCGATTAATATAAAAAAATCCTACTTAAAAAATAATGAAAGAGAATATGGACTGCTTTATAGTGGCAAAAGAAGCTGGGGATATAATACAACAGGTCTTATAAATATTTATGAAGATGGTCATGAACTTAAACTGGAAGATATATATAATATGCATTTAGAAGAATTTAGTGGAGAAATAACTGGATATAGCGTATCTTTATATATTCCAAATAAGAAAGAAGAGATAACTCCTTTTAGATATAATTTAATAAATGATACAGACTGGAGTAAAAGTCAAAACATTCTTCCTGGAGGAAATCTTAATAAGGAAGAAGAAAAACCTGATGAATTTAATAATCCTAATAAATCAAGTAAAGAGGAATTTTACTTATCAGATAAAATAGGTTATAAACTAAATCCTGTGGATGCAGCTCTTGGAAGTACTTTTTATGAATTAATAAAAACTAGTGATGGTGGTGTTACATGGGAGAAAATAAATGAAAACCCATTTGGAGATGCTGTTGGAAGTATATATGGGATAAACTTTATAAATGAAAAACTTGGATTTATAGTTACCGTAAATAGATCTGGTGACAGTGCAACTTTATATCGTAGTGAAAATGGTGGGAAAACATTTAAGATAGTAGGGTTTAATCAAGGTGAAGAAAAGCTAGAAGGCGGTCTTACTACAAGCATTTTTGATTTTCCAACGGTGCCTTACAAAGAAGGTAGAGTGATAAAGATGATAGTAGGACAAGGTCAAGATGGTGACTATAAAGGAGATAAAGCTGTACTATACGAATCAAAAGATAATGGGAAAACATGGGCAAAATCTAAATCAACAATATAATAATGCTTTTATATATAAGTACCAGAAATATTAAATCTGAAAAATAAAAGGGAGAATATTATGAAGTATGAATATGAATTTAGTTTTGATGATTATGTATCTTATTTAAAAATGAACTTCAAATTAATGAAAGGGAAAAGTGTAATTGATAAAAAGCTTATACTAAGATTTGCATTAATTTATATATGCATAAGTTTAATACTAAGATTATTAGAGCTCAAACTTTTATGTAATATATTTATAATAGCTGTAGGCGCTGTATTTATTTTTTCTTCTATTATATTATCAAATCGTGTATTATCAACTAACCCAAAGATTTTTGCTAAAATAATGGCAAAAAAGAATCCTGAAATAATATATGCCAAAAGAACATTGGAAATAAAAGACAATCAATTTCTACTTCATGGCGCATCATCTGTTAAGGTGACAAATGAAAAAGACATAAAAGATATAATGATGGATGAAAATATTGTAGGAATAATATCAAATGAAAATATATTATGTGCATATGTTCCTCTTAGTGTTTTCAAAGATGAAGACGAAAAGAAAGATTTTATAAAAGTAATAAAAGATATGATAAGTGAAGGTAATGTATCAAATTAAAAGATGAACGAGGGGAATTTATATGAGTGAAGAGTTATTCTGGCCAATACTTATTATTTTAGGATGTTTATATTTATCATTTGTTCAAGTGAAAGAGTATAAAGCAAAAAGAAACTTAAAATCAAAAATAAAATTAATAGTAACAATAGCAACTATGCCACTAATACTTACTGCATGTGGCATGAAATAACCGTTGATGTAAAGAATGTAGATAATAAATATAGTTATAAATTATAAAAAAGTAAATAAATATACCCTAAATCTGATATAGATAAATAGGAATTTGGTGGGAGAATAAATTTTCATGGAAAAAGTAATGAAATATGGTTATGTATTTCTATTAGGCATATTTTTAATAGTAGGTCTATTGATATGTTTTGCAATAAAACAAGGTGATTCGAAATTAATACCAGTAGAGATAAAAAATAATGAGGTCATAATTATGAATAACGCTTATGGTGTTGATGATATTGTGAAAGTTGAATTATTAGATAAAGTAAGTCTTTCAGGAGGTTCTGGTTTTAATTCTGCAAACACAAACAACGGACGATATAAAGTTAATGGTGATAATTTTAAATCTAGGGTATGCATACATAAAAATGTAAGTCCATTTATAAGGCTTACAACTAAAAATTCGGTAATTGTATTTAATGAAGATAATTCAGATACTACAAAGAAAATTTTTAATCAGTTGATAGAACTAAAAAAGTCAGAATGATGATCAATATCGAGAAAAACACAAATATGAACGAATAACTAAATAATAGGAATTTGTATTAGAGGTGAAAATATGAAGTATAGTTGAACATGATAGAACTATTGGGAAATTTTTTCATAAACCTTTAGAAACTCTTCAATAACAGATTTTATTAACAGGAAGCAAGGAAGATGAATTTGCACAATTAAGTAAAAGATTTTTTGAGGAGTAAATTTATAAATTTCCAATTTATCGTATTGTTAAGGTGAGCAACATTAATATATAGACAACAACGTTTAGATCACATAAGTAGTGTTAATACTCATACTTGAGGTGATTAATATGATGTATATATTATCAATAGTATACATGCTAGTTTTTATTTACTGCATAGTATCAATTGTTGGACTATTGACGATTTATAGAAGTTTATAGAAGGATGCTTCTCCTAATGTGCAGAATTAAAGAGAAGAAAAATATCAAATGATAATGAAATTAATATATAAGAAAATACAAGGGGGATGCTAATGGAAAAAGATATAAATAAAGATGAGATTTTAAAAATAATGCAAAGACAAATGATTGCATTTTTAATTTTACTTATTGTAGTAGCTGGGGGATTTATATATTTGAGTCATCAAATATCTGAATTAGAACATAAAGTGAGAACTATAAATCATGAATTAGATTATACAAAAGGTAGGATTGAAAAATTAGAAAAAAAGCAATAGATTGATATTCTATAATAATAGAAAAATCTAATTTATATAGGGGGAACTATGAAACATAGAATTTTGATGATAGTTTTATTAATATCTTTGTTTACAGTTGGTTGTTCAAATACAAGTACAAATACATTATCAGAAGAGGAAAAATTAGCTGATTTTGAGCAATTGTATAATGAAGTTAAAGAGGGGTATCCATTTCTAGAAGTTAACAAAAGGCTGAACAATGTTGATTGGTTAAGTAAAAAGGAAGCTTTTAAGAAAAAAATTATAAACACTTCATCAGATCAAGAATTTGCAGATGAATTAAACAATGTAATGGGCGAGTTAAATAACAATCATACTTCTATAATTGATAACAAAGATCAATTTAATGAAATAAAAGAAATATATGAAAAATTTGGATGGTATGATTTTTTTGACGATTTAAATGTAAATAATATGTATGATTCATTAAAAAGTGAAAAGAACAGTGCAGGTGACAATTTTCAAGATATACAGTTAAAAGACTTAGTTAAAAATAAAATTGGATACATATCTATACCTCAAATGAATTCAGCCAATGGATCAATTGATGATGATATGAAAAGAATTGAATCCTATTTAAATAAAATAAACGACTACAAATCTCTTGTCATTGATATAAGAGGAAATTATGGTGGAACAGATGAATACTGGATTGAACTAGTATCTTTACTTTCAGACAAAGACTATAAATGTGGTGGATATAAATTATTTAGAAATAATTCAAATATAATCAATAATTATACCAAATTAAGAAAAGCAAAACTTAATGATATTAATAAACTACCTGATGATGTAGTAAATAATGCTCCAAAAGAAATAAAAAGTATGTTTACAAATTTTGAGTACAATGAATTAGTTGTAAAAGGGAAATCTAAAAAACCATTTAAAGGCAACATATACTTATTAGTTGACAAGCATGTATTTTCAGGAGCAGAATCATTTTCTATATTTTGTAAAGAACAAAATTTTGCCACAATAATTGGTTCTAAAACTGGTGGGGATGGATATATATATGATCCTGTTTTATTTAAGCTAAATAATAGCGGTCTTATTGTTAGAATGTCATCAACAATGTATCTAACTGAAAGTGGCATATGTGATGAAGAAGATAAAGTTACTCCTCATATAGAGGTGAAAGACACATCAAAAAACAATGTTAGTGATCAAGATGAATGTATAAGAGAAGTCTTAAAATTAGAAAACAAATAGTATTAAATATTACAATTACTTAAGGTGATAAAATGGAAAACAAGTTGAAATAAAAATAAAAGCTATCTATACTTAATAAAGTATCATAATGTATATTTAATTCTTGTTATAATGTGAAAAATTATTATACTTAAATAACTTAATATGAAAAGAGGTAGCTATATGTCTAAAGCAGTAAAATCAGTATCTATATTGTTTGTTGCCACAATAATATCAAAAGTTGTTGGATTTTTAAGAGACTTGGTTATTGGATATGTATACGGTATAGGTGTTATAGCTGATTCATATTTTATGGCTTTGAATATTATAACAATAGCATTTATAGCATTGCTAGGCGTTGCTATTCAAAGTACATACATGCCAATCTACACAGAGGTAGAAGGTAAAGAAGGAAGACAAAAAGCTCTAAAGTTTACAAGTAATATTATAAATATTATATTTATAACATCATTAATCGTAGTAGTTTTAGGCTGGTTTTTTACAGAACCACTAGTTAAATTATTTGCAACGGGTTTTGAGGGAGAAAGACTCCAACTTACAATGCAATTAACAAGAATCATTTTATTTTCAGTTGGCTTAGTATGTATAGCATACGTACTAAAAGCATACTTGGAAATACATGACTATTTTCTAGTTACAGGGTTAATGCCACTACCATACAATATTTCTATAATAATAGCTGTTTTACTTAGTAAAACTTTTGGTGTGGAAATTTTGGCATACGGAACTGTATTTGCATTTTTTGTTCAAATGGTATTTTTGATTCCATTTTGCTATAAAAAAGGATTTCGATACAAATTTAATATAAATTTACTTGATAAAAATGTAAAAAAAATGGGCTTAGCCATAGTTCCTGTATTAATAGGTGCATCAGCGTATCAAATAAATAGTTTGGTAGATAAAAATCTATCATCTTTTTTACCTACAGGATCTTTATCAGCATTAAATTTTGCCTATAAATTAAATATATTTGTTATAGGAGTGTTTGTTGCTTCCATTATAACAGTAATGTACCCAATATTCTCTAAATTAAGTGCAAACAGAAATTTAAAACAGCTAAAGATTACATTGTGTAAATCAATAAATTCAGTTATATTAATAACCATGCCCATTTCTGTTGGTGCATTTATATTATCTAAACCTATAGTAAAAGTGCTTTTTGAAAAAGGTGCCTTTGACTCAAATGCAACTATTATAACAGCTCAAGTATTATCCTGCTATGCTATAGGCATGGTTGCAAGTGGAATGAGAGACATTCTAGTAAGAGTATTTTACTCTTTACAAGATACTAAAATACCAATGAAGAACAGTATACTCTGTGTCATATGTAATATATTATTTAATCTAATATTAATTCAAACAATGAAAGTTTCAGGACTTGCCTTAGGTTCAAGTTTGGCTGCAATAGTAGCTGTATGTTTTTTAATTATTCAGCTTCGAAAGAAAATAGGAAAGTTTAATGCAATGAGTATTTTCATAACACTGCTAAAAACATTTGCAGCATCATGTGTAATGGCTTTTATAGTATTAAAATTATTTGCGAAAATATCCTTAATCAGTGAATTATTAGCATTGGCAGTTTCTGTTAGTATAGGTGCAGTTGCATATAGTATAATTGTATTAATTTTTAAGGTTGACTCAACTGATTATATTATTGGGATGGTCAAATCTAAAATAATAAAATAAAGTTTTTCTTTAACTTAATGATAACAAAGTAATATATCAATTGTGATACTATGTGAAAAATAAATATAACTTTATAGAAAAGGGGATTTTGAAATGCTATTATTGATTATAGTTTTTATTGGATCTTTAATATTGGCTTCAGGACTGTATCTTCTTATAAAAAACTGTAAGGGTGGAAGATACATCAAAGGATATGGATTACTTACTTATGCAGGAGTTGCAATTGTGATGCTTGGAGTGATTTTATTAATGGAACCTGTATTTACAAGCTTACCTGGGAATTTTCCTATAACATTACCATTAGTTATTGCTACATTAATTTGTATAATAGCAAGCAAATTATTACTAGAGCCAACTTTTTTAAAAAACAAAGTAAAAAGGGGCGTATTTATAAACAAATGTACTCAGTGTAATAAGAACTTTTCATTCTATGACAGATTAAAAGTTTTTATTACACTGAGTACATTTGAAATGTTCATATTGTAATGCAATTTATGAGCCTAAACACAATGTAGATAGAGGAATATATTTTGGCATTATTTTAATTGCAAATATAATTCTATTTAATCATATTATTATTTTAAATAATTTTATGCTACAAATTAAGTTGCAAATACTAATAATACTGATAACTTATCCTTTGTTTGATTTGATACCAAATAGATGGCAAAGATATGAAAAGATTAGTTAAAATTTTAAGCGCATATTGCCATAAAATTAATATAAATATGAATTTGAAGTAGGAGCAGATGTTCCTGCTTTTTGTTTTTAAGTGTATTATATTTGTTATTTCATAACAGACAATAATCTAACGATTCAGTAAGGAATATAATGTGTAGGAAAGTTTGTGATATTATTGTGTTGATGAATACATATAAAAAATTAAGAATTTAGTTAATCATAAGGAGTTGAATAATTTGAAGAAGAAAATGAAATATAAAGTAGTAATTCCAGTAGTTATTGTAGCAGGGTTACTATCTTACATATTTTTAACACCAATAGGAGCTTTGAGATTTGCAGTATTTAGACAAGCATTTACGTCATATGAAACGACTTTAAAAGGAAGACAAAATTTACTTTTATTATCAATAACTTTAAAGGTAGATTATAAGAGTTGTAGACGACCACCAGAAGCTGTAATAGAAGGAGATCAAACAGTATATGATTTGATAGACTATCCATTTGAACCACTTACACAGATGCCGTGGGATAGTTGGGTTATTACTAAGCATGGTATATTTTACTGGGGTGACTATTTTTCAGTATAATAAATGATAGTAAAATCTATAATTTAAATCAGTAATCATATTAAAAATATAGTTGTAGAAAGGATGAATAATTATAGACACTTTAAACGTATTTATTTCTATTGCTCTAATAATTGGAATTTTTATAATTATTATTGTATCATTTTATATTATAATAAAGGAATTTCTACATATGTATAAAGAATTAAAGGATAGATATAAATAAAAATCAATTAAAAACAGTTGACTTAGAGTTAACTCCAAGTGCTAGGATATAAATATGAAGTAAGAAAAATTTACTAAAAACATGTTTATAAAAAGGAGTGTACTATGAGTAAAAAACTAGGATTTGGATATATGAGATTACCAGTAACAAATAGCGAGGATCCAACAACTGTAAACTACGAAGAAGTAAATAAAATGGTAGATACATTTTTAGAGAGGGGATTTACTTACTTCGATACAGCATATATGTATCACAATTTTATAAGTGAAACAGTTATAAGAGAAACATTAGTAAAACGTCATCCTAGAGAAAGTTTTACACTAGCTACGAAAATGCCAACAATGTTTCTAAAAAAACAAGAAGATTTAGAAAGAATATTTAATGAACAATTAGAAAAATGTGGAGTAGACTATTTTGATTATTATCTAATACATAATTTAGGAGTTTCACATTATGAAATAGCCAAGAAATTTAAGGTATTTGAATTTGTTCAAAAGAAAAAAGAAGAAGGTAAAATAAAAAGTGCAGGATTTTCATTCCACGATAAAGCAGACTTATTGGAAGAAATATTAATAGCTCATCCAGAAGTAGATTTTGTTCAATTACAATTAAACTATATAGATTGGGACAATGAAAGTATACAATCTAGAAAATGTTACGAGATAGCCACAAATCACAATAAACCAGTAATTGTTATGGAACCAGTAAAAGGTGGAACATTGGCAAAAGTACCAGAGCCAGTAGAAAAACTATTTAAAGATTATCGTGAAGATATGTCTGTATCATCTTGGGCAATAAGATTTGCAGCAAGTCACGAAAATGTAATGATGGTACTAAGTGGCATGTCATCTATGGAGCAATTACTAGACAATACATCATATATGAAAAGTTTCCAACCATTAGATAAGGAAGAGTTAAATATTATAAATAAAGCAATAGAAATTATAAATAGATCAATAGATATATCTTGTACGTCATGTCAATATTGCGTAGAAGGATGTCCTAAAAACATCCCAATACCAAATTACTTTGCTCTTTATAATGCAGAAAAACAATCTGACAATAAAGGTTTCTCTACCCAAGGAATGTACTATGGAAACTACACAAAAACTTATGGTAAGGCATCTGATTGTATAGAATGTAAAAAATGTGAAAGTAGCTGTCCTCAACATATTGATATAACGAATGCATTAAAAAAAGTTGCAAAAACTTTTGAAAAATAGCAACAAAAGGCATCTTAAATAATATTTAAGGTGTCTTTCATTTTTTGGAAAAGATATATTTGAAGTATGCATAAATTTAATATTATAATAATAGAATTTATTGACAATATCGATACTCGATGTTAAACTTTAATTAAATATACAAATCAAAGACTTTTTTAAATATAATTATCGATACTCGATATTAATATGATTAATTTTAAGGTACAGCATTAATTATATTAGCAGTGATTTTTTATTTAGTAAAAATTATTAAAATAATTATAAATTAAAATTGAATAACTGGGAGGTTTTAAAATGGCTAGAAAGCAACTTCAGACACTATCAGAACCCATGTATTATATATTACTAGCCTTAACAAATGAATGTTGTGGTGTAGACATTATGAAAAAAGTCGAGCACATATCTGGAGGTAGAATATCAGTAGGACCCGGAACTTTATACGCCCTACTTGGCAAGTTTGAAAGTTCTGGTCTAATAAGGGAAACAGCAGTAGATGGAAGAAAGAGAAGTTATATAATAACCAAGGAAGGATATGAAGCTTTGAATAAAGAATACATGCGACTTAAATCCATGGTAGATGAAGGGGCAAAGTATATGGGAGGAAATCATGAGAATAAGTAAAAATATGCTTGTTGAATTTTTGTTTTTTAGAGAACATGAGTGTAAAGCTGTAGAAGAATATTTAGAAGAAAAAGCATTAGAAGGGTGGATGTTATCTCACAAAAGTTGTGGACTTTTTATCTTTAAAAAATCACCACCAGTTAAGTGTAAATTTGTAGTTGATAACTTTGCTGATAATATTAAAACTGGTTCTATACATGAATATTTAGAGTATTGTGAAGCAGGGGGATGGACATATTTATGTTCAAGTTATGGCAAATACCTTGTATTTTATACCAAAGATGAAAACATAACACCTATACATACTGATGAAGAAATGATAATAAAGAAAGTGCGTAAATCCATATTGATAAATATGATTTTTTATATTTTTATGTCTATAATATGGGTATATATTAGTTTATTTAAAACAGGTTATGGGTTTTTCACTGAAATATCAGACAATAATAGTTTATTTGTAATGATGGCTATTTTATTAGCAATATTTTTTTTTATATTCCAAACAATAAGAGATGGAATATGGTATTTTAAATCTAAAAAAGCCTTAAAGATGGGTGAAGATATAAATTATATTTCATGTAAATCATTTAAAATACAAAGTGCTTATGCAAAAGTTTTTCTAAGTATAGGTATCCTTATGATTTTAAGCTTAATAGGTGATGAGACAAATAATATAGCTTATGTATATATTTCTATTGTCACATTTTTACTTATCATTTTTATTATTAAATTTATAAACATAACATTATCAAAGTATAAAAAAGTAAGCAAAATATTAGGTACTATCATTTTTGTAGTTGGCGTATTTTTGTCTGCAAATATTTTTCTCACTGGAAAAGATATGGTAAATTATGTGGTAGATCCCAATCATCCAGTAATTATGAGTATAAATGATTTTGAAAATATTAAAATAAAAAATACTAATTTATATTATGCAAGATCAGAATCTTTCCTTGCTAGTAATTATAAATATTATTATGATAAATTTAATAATGTTGAATATTATGACTATCTTTCTGACCATAGTAAAGAATATTTTGATTATGAAATATGTAAAAGTAAATATGAATGGGTATTAGACAAGATTTTCAATTCTTATTTAAAGCTTTATAAGTATCATGATTATGTTGAAGTAAAAGATAAGGACTGGGGTGCTATAAAAGTTTATAAAAACAATAAAGAAAAGAATGGGTATCTACTTAGATATAAAGACCGAGTTATTTCCGTTTCAGGAAGTATAGATTTTACTAAAGAAAATAAAAAATTTATTAAAGATAAGTGCCTTGCATGGCAGTAAAGCAAATAAGTTACAAGAAAATATATGTTTTAATTATATATAATAAAAAAATAATATATTGACAATATAAAAAAACACAATTACAATAATAATTAACAAATAGAGATAAATTAAATTCGATGAAAAAGAAAGTAGATATAATTCATGTTTCAGCGAGCTGGGGTTGGTGGAAGCCTGGCAACAATGTTTGTATTGAAGAGAGCTTTGGAGAAGAATATCTGAATTAATAGTAGGATATTAGGTACATCCCGCCTTAAGGGATTAGAGTGGATAAGTTTTATTCGCAGCAAATTTTGAGTGTAGCGAATTTTATCAATTAGAGTGGTAACGCGGAATATTTCGTCTCTTGGTTTTATAACCAAGGGACTTTTTTAATTGTGTAAAAAGTATTTTGCAAAAACACATAACTTAGAATAAACAAATTTGTCAGTTTGCATTTGTCAAAAACTGAAAATTTATAAAATTCTGAAATGCTAATTGAGAACTTATCAATAAGAGTGGTAACACGGAATATTTCGTCTCTTGGTTTTTAAAGCCAGGAGACTTTTTTTGTAGGAAATTATATCTTCAAAGTAAATGAATCTATCAAAAAGGGGGAAAAGATTATGGATACTAAACAACAATATCCAATTTTAGAAATAAATCTTAATAAAATAGCAGATAACACAAAATACTTGGTAGATTTATGTAATGAAAATAACATAAGTATTGCAGGAGTTATCAAAGGGGTAAATGCACAGCAAGAAGTAGTAGATGTGTTAGCAGATGGAGGATGTAAATATTTAGCAAGCTCTAGAATAGAACAATTAATTGGGTTAAAAGAAAAAAACATTGAAAAAGAAACTATGCTAATAAGAATGCCTATGAAACATGAAGTTAAAGAAGTAGTTAAACATATTGATATATCTTTAAATTCAGAAATCAAAACAATAAACTTGCTAGAAAAAGAGTGCAAGAAGCAAAAGAAAGAACATAAGATAATTCTTATGATGGATCTAGGTGATTTGAGAGAAGGATTTTTTGATAAAGATGAACTTATTGATACTACTTTATACATTGAAAATAATTTAGAATATGTAAAGTTATATGGAATAGGCACAAATTTAAGTTGCTATGGATCAATTAAACCATCATATGAGAATTTAAGTTATTTATGTGAAATAGCAGAGGAAGTTGAAAATAAAATTGGTAGAAAGTTAGACATAGTATCAGGGGGATCAACTACATCACTACCATTATTATTTGATAAGAAAATGCCATCTAAAATAAATAATCTACGAATAGGAGAAGCCTTAATTATAGGCAGAGATTTAATAGATTATTGGGGCTACGACTTAGATAAAATGCACAAAGACACTATGATTTTAAAAGCTGAAATAATAGAAATAAAAGAAAAGCCAACTTATCCAATTGGAGAAATGTTCTTAGATGCTTTTGGAAATAAACCTGAATATGAAGACAAAGGCATAAGAAAAAGAGCAATATTAGCCGTTGGAAAACAAGACTTTGTCAATGATAGAGACTTAGTTCCTTTGGAAGATGGGATAGAAATAGCAGGAAGCAGTAGTGATCATCTTATAGTAGATATACAAAACTCTAAGGTGGACTATCAAATAGGGGATATTATCAGCTTTGGAATGTTTTATTCAAATGCACTTTATTTAACATCATCAAAATACGTAAATAAACAATACATTCAATTGGAAGAATTGGAAAAGGAATACGCATAGAAATTATAAAAAATTATTGGAATAATTGAAATTATTTTAAAATTACAAAAAAGACAATTATATGGAGGAATTATTATGAATACAGAACAGAATTACACGTTAGAACAGTCGAGCAGCATCTTAAGATTTTTAAAGTTTTTTATACCGTCATTATTAGGATTATTTTTATTTATCATACCATTACCTTTTGGAGAAATATTTAATGTGGCAGATGTATCACCAGTAAATATAGGTGTTGGATTTATTTCAGAATTATTAAAACTTGCCATAGGCGATTATATACCAACTATATGTTTAGTGATAATTGTTGGATCAGCAGTTTTATCACTTGCAGCAAAGTTTATAAATATAAAAAATGAATTTTTCAAAAACATATTAGATGTACCACCATTTTGGTTATTCTTCAGAATAGTTGGAGCAGTATTCATGGTTATGATATACACAAATGTGGGACCGGAATTTATAATTTCTGAAGATACGGGTCATGTAATCTTAGGAATTATGCCAAGTTTAATAGCATTATTTTTAATAGCAGGATTTTTGCTTCCTTTAGTATTAGACTTTGGTTTAATGGATTTCTTCGGAACAATGATATCTAAATTTATGAGAACTTTATTCTTAGTTCCAGGAAGAGCTTCAGTAGATACTTTATCTTCATGGCTTGGAGATGCAACTTTAGGAATAATGATAACAAATACTCAGTATAAGCAAGGTTTCTATAACAAAAAAGAAAGTTGTATAATAGCAGTTTGTTTCTCGCTAGTTTCACTACCTTTCTCAACAGTTATAGCAGATCAATTAGGACTTATGGGTAAATTTGTACCATTTTATTTAACAGTTTGTGCAGCTTCACTTGTTTGTGCACTGATACTTCCAAGAATTTATCCTTTATGTAAAATAAAAAATGAAACTTACAACGATATTCCTTACGAAGTAGAAGAAATTAGTGAAGACGGTGGATTATTCAAACAAGGTTTAAACAATGCAATGAATAGAGCTGCAAAAGCACCAACTTTAAGTGAAATAATAGTAAATGGATTTAAGAATATAGTAGATATATATATAAGTTTAATACCACTAGTTTTAGCTTGGGGAACAATATCTTTAGCATTGGCTGAGTTTACTCCAATATTTACATGGATTTCATACCCAGTTATATTAATATTAGAATTATTTAAAATACCTAACGCAGCCGAGGCAGCACCAGCAGTACTTGTTGGATTTACAGATATGTTTATACCATCAGTAATGGTAAGTGGAGATGGGTTTGCAGAAATAACTAAATTTATAATAGGAGCATTATCTATTTCTCAATTAGTTTATATGACTGAAACAGGTGCAGTAATACTAAAATCAGAAATACCACTTAAATTGAAAGATTTAATGGTTTTATTCTTAATAAGAACAGTAATTTCCCTTTTAGTTATTACACCTATTGCACATATGTTATTTTAGATAAAATATAATAATTTATAAAAATGAGGGGCAGTGAAAACTGTCCCTCTTATAATTAAAAAAAATTATATGTAAAATTAAGGATTATTAATATAAATATTTACAAATATTATTAAATTGGTAAAATTATAATATGAAAGAATTTAGTAATTGAAGGGGAATGTAATGAAGTATTTTAATGAAACATATATAAAAAGAAGATTTGTGACAAGAAATGACTGGGCTGATACATATAAAGCCATTCATTCAAGTACAGAAGAAAAAGTAACGCTAAAAGTATTAGTAAGAAAAAGTAATGATGAGGAATATATTAATAATCTATTAAAAGAAGTAGAAATTTTGAAAAACATAAAAAATCCTAATTTGATTAATGTGAATAATATGTTTCAATATAGTGGATGTGGAAAAACATATTACTACATCGAAGGTGAATATTTTAAAGGAATTTCTTTAGAAGAAAAATTACAATCTGGAAAGTTAGAAGAACAAGAAGCTATTAAAATAGTTGAAACTGTGGCTGAAGGATTAAAAGAATTTCATAATAGAAATATACAATTTAATAATTTAAGCTTAAGTAATATTTTTATAAATTCTAAAGAAGTGGTTAAAACAGATGTTTTATCATATTTGGAAAACAAAAACTTTGTTGTACTATCTCATGATGAAACAGAAGAAATAGAAGAAAAAGTAGTAGAAGAAAAGAGATTTAATCCACAAAAAGATATTCATGATTTGGGTGTTATTTTATATGAGCTACTAACTGGAAAGCTAAGTTTTGAATCAAGAAATTACAAAAAACAAATTTCAAGTTCAAATTTAGTATCTATTATAGAAAAAGCTACAAATAGCAACTTAGAAAACAAATATAATAACATAAACAGATTTTTAGTAGATCTTAAATCTTACTCACAATATGGAGTGCTTAGTGAAGAAAGCTATGATGTCCAAGAAGAAATACCAAAGAAAAAGAAAAGAAAAAAAGGAAAAATAGGTAAGACTCTAGGTGTTTGTGCAGTAATTGCTTTAATAGGTGGAGCAGCTGTATACGGATATGACATAATAGAAAAAAACAAAAAAGATGAAGAAAGTAATGCAACAAAAATAGAAGAAACTACTAAACCAAAGGAAGAAGAGAAAAAAGTAGAAGATAAGAAAGAAGAGAAAACTGAGGAAGACAAAACTGGAAAATCTGAAAATAAAGATGATAAATCTACTCAGAAGAACTCTTCTACAAGTAAGTCAAATAAAAATAATAGTTCAACTACTACTTCTAAGAAAAAGAATAATTCAAGTGGTAGTTCAAGTAATAGTAGTAGTAATAACTCAAATAACGGTAACAGTAATACGAGTAAACCAAACAAGCCAAATAAGACAAGTAAACCAAGTAAACCAAGTAAACCTAGCAACAATGGAGGCTCAGGCAATACAACAAGTAAACCAGATAATGGAAGTGGTAGTGGGGACAAAGATACTGGTGTTAAACCACCACCAAGTGGTTCAAATAACAGTAATTCTGGTAGCGAAAATGAAAAAACAGAATCATCTGGTACAGAAAGCGAATAATTATAAAATAAGCTGTCATAGTATTTTCCATGACAGCTTATTTTTCTAGTTTTTACTAAACTATAAGATATAATTAGTAAACAGAAAATATATTTTTGGAGGATCACAATGAACGAAACCAAGGCACTTATAGATAAGCAGCTTAGGCTTAAGGGGAAAGTATTAGCAAGATTAGTAAAATATAATGATGAACATGATTTTGAGAAATATAATAAAGTTATGAATATATTTTTAAGAGGCGAAAAAAGTAAAAAAATTTTATGTGAAGAAAAACATATACTAACGAGAAACAATAATAAAATTAGGGTTTGCATTTATAGCCCATTAGATAAAAAACCTAATGCAACAGGCTTATTATGGCTTCATGGTGGTGGATATGCTATGGGAATACCTGAGTTAGATCTGCAATATTATGAAAAACTAATATCTGTAGCAAATTGTATAATAGTTGCACCTGATTATACACTTTCTTTAGAAAAGCCATATCCACAAGCACTATATGATAGTTATGAAACTCTTTATTGGATGAAAAACAATGTTGACGATTTAGGAATAAGAGAAAATCAAATTTTTGTAGGAGGAAAAAGTGCGGGAGGTGGACTTGCAGCAGGTACTGTACTTTATGCTAGAGATAAAAAAGAAGTAAATGTTGCTTTTCAAATGCCACTATATCCTATGCTTGATGATAGAATGAATACACCTTCAGCTATAGATAATGATGCACCAGTATGGAATTCTAAAAGTAATTATTTAGCTTGGAAGTTATACTTGAGCGATTTATTTGAAACTGATAAAGTAAGTAAATATGCTTCACCTTCAAGAGAAACAGACTATTCAAACTTACCACCTATATTTACTTTTATTGGAGAAGCAGAACCTTTTTATGATGAAACTGTACAGTATATAGAAAATCTAAAAAAAGCTGGAGTTAAGACACATTTTTACACCCATAAAGGATGTTATCATTCTTTTGATAAAGTTTGCTCTCATTCTCATCAAGGAAAAGAAGCTATTAAAGAAATGCTAGAAACTTTTAAATATGCAACTGAAAATTACTTTGCTTCCCAAGATTATTTAAAATAAATAATAAACAAAATTTATTATACCCCAATTGTTGGATTTAAAATTCAAAGATTGGGGTGTTTTTAAAAATGTTATAATTATATAGTAGACAAATATTTTATATACAATTATTATTTTATTATAATGATTAAAAAGAGGCGAAGTATATGAGAGATTTTAATTATAAATACACAATTAGAGATTTCATTGACAAAACCAAATGGTCAAATGTTTATTCAGGCATAAATAAAGAAACTAATGAAAAAATAATTATAAATATACTTATAAATTTAGAAGACAATGAAGAAAATTTAGAAGTATTTAAAAAAGAAATAGAATTACTAAAAAGCATAAATAGTACAAATGTAATATCCATAAATAATATGAATACTTATGTAAATAAAGATAAAATTTATTATTATATTGAAAGTGAAGATTTTGAAGGTTTAACATTAGATGAATTAATGAGAATAAATAAGCTTCATAATAATCAATGCTTACAAATAATAAGAGAAGTAATAAATGGCGTTAAGGAATTTAATAATAAAAAAATAAACTTTAAAGATTTAACAATAGAAAATATAATAATAAATGGTGAAGGTATAATAAAAATTGATACTTTATCATTTATTAATAATCATAAGGGTCATATAAATTGTAAAATTCATGATGCTAAAAAGTTTAGAGCTAATGAAGATGTGCAGGTTATAGGAAAAATTTTATGCCATATGATTACTGGTAAAGAAATATTTAATCCAGAAGAAAATAAAAATTTGGATAAAGACATTGGTGAAATTTTAGCAAAAGCTACAAATAAAAAACATATTTCAAAACATAAATATAGAGATTTAAATGAATTTTCAAAGGACATAGATTTATATTTATGTGGAGGAGAATTAATTAATAATGAAGAAGTTAATTTAAAAGAACATAATAGACTAAATCCCAAATATAATATTAAAAAATATGTGATTATAGCATGTTCAGTTGTAATGCTACTTTGTACTACGGCTTTTGGAGCACAATATGTAATAAACAAAAAGTCAGAGAATGTGGCAGATAAAAATACAAATGAAGCTGTTTATAAACAAGAAGAAAGTTCAGAGGATGAAAGTGAATTAAATCTAACTCCTATTGAAGAAAATATGATTAAACATAAAGATTCAAAAGGAACTACTAAAGAAAAAACAAGTGATAGTAATAAAAGCAATGAAAATACTAAAAAAGAAGACAAGAAAGAAAATACAAGTAAAAAAGATAAGAATAATAAAGACAAGGATAAAGATAAAACAGATAAAAAAGAACAAGATAAAGACAATTCAGACAAGGATAATGACAAAGAAGATCCTGGCAAAGATAATAATGATGAAGATAAAGAAAAACCAGATGAAGAAAAACCAGACAATGACAATTCTAATGAAGAAAAACCAGATGATGAAAAAAACTCAGATAAAAACAACAATGTGGTCAAGTAAGTAATAAAATAGGAATAATATTAATAAGCTAGTAAAGAAATTGTTACTTACTAGCTTTATATTATTTGGAATAAATTACTGTAGGCGAATTTTTCTTATAATAAAGATGATAAAATAAACCTGTGCTATAATTTATAGTACATAAATATGATAACTAGAAAATTGTAAAGGAGAACTTATGGAGATTAGACTAGCACATAAAGATGATTTAAAAGAAATAATAAAAATAGAAAGTATTTGTTTTCCACCATCAGAAGCAGCTAGCAAAGAAGTTATGGAAGAGAGATTCAAAGCTTTCGGCGAAAATTTTTTAGTTGCAGTGGAAGATGATAAAATAGTAGGATTTATAAATGGGTGTACTACAGACAAGGCTTGCCTTCCTGATAAATTATATAATGATGTTACATTACATAATCCAAAGGGGAAATATCAAACGGTATTTGGCCTGGATGTTTTACCACAATATAGAAATAAGGGTACAGCAGCTATATTGTTAGAAGCATATATAGATCTTTCTAAAAGACGAGAAAAAAACGGTATAGTTCTTACTTGTAAAGACTATTTAATTCATTATTATGAAAAGTTTGGATTTAAACATGAGGGTGTTTCAATATCTTCTCATGGAGGATCTAAGTGGAATGATATGATATTATTATTTGAAAAAGCATTAACTTAATATAAATAAAATTTAAAATGAAAATAATCATTAGAATATAAAAACTCTCATGGGAAAACATAATTATATAATTTTTATAGTTAGGAGAGTAAAATGAGAGGACAAAAACGTATTTTAAATAAATTAACATATTTAGTAATGATAGCTATAATAGGGTTTACTTCCCTCGGATTAGCGCCAAAAGAAAATGACAAAAAAATTCATAGTAATATTACAATACAAAATATAGACGTGGGAAAATTAACTGAAAAACAAGCAATAAATAAACTTAAATCAACTTATCCGTTGAAGGATTTTAATATTACCTATAATAATAAAAAGTGGACAATAAAATGTGAAAGTATAGACCTTAATTATCACATAGAAGAAAAGGTAAAAGAAGCCTTTAATTATACAAGAAGTAGCTCTACTATAGAAAATATAAAAAGAAAAAGCAAACTTAATTTAAAGAAATCACATAATATTAAGCTAAAAGCAACATACGATGAAAGAAAATTGAGTAAGGAGTTAGAGGTAATTTGCAATAGTATAAATGTTGATGCTGTGGATGCAACTTTTCGTGTTGAACTCAGTGGAGAGTTAAAAAGAACAGAATCAAAAGAAGGTAAACAACTTGATTTATCAAGATTAAAAGAAGATATTTATGATATGATTAATAAAAAGAAAATTGAAAATATCAATTTGTCAGTAATTACCTTGTACCCAGATGTTTCCACAAAACAAGTTAAAAGTATAAATTCAGTATTAGGAGAATTTAGTACAAGTTTCAATGACTCAACTTCCAGAGGAAGTAATATTCATGTGGCAGGAGAACAAACTAGTGATATTTTATTAATGCCTGGAGATACTTTTTCTTACAATAAATGTACTGGAGCAAGAAATTGGGTCAACGGATACAAAAGTGCTCCTATAATAGTAGGAGGTAAAGTTACAAATGGAGAAGGTGGAGGCGTATGTCAAGTTTCTACAACAATTTACAATGCAGCCTTGATGTCAGGACTTACCATAGACGAAGTACATAATCATTCCCTTCCATCCAGATATGCACAAAAGGGAAGAGATGCTACTGTTTCTTATGGATATACTGACCTAAAATTCTCCAATCCATTTACTCACCCAGTATATATAAAAAATATAGTAGGAAATGGAGCAATAACGTCTAAAATATATGGGTCTAACGTAGATAGAGAGCGAATAAGTATAAAAATTGTAGAGGAATATACAAAAAATAAAATTACTGTACAAACATATAGATTATTTTTAGACGAGGAAAATAATATTATGAAAAAAGAGCTAGTTAATACTAGTGTGTATAAATCCAATTAAAAATTTATTTTTTTGTTTAAACTAACCAAATTAAAGGTATATATATAATATAAATTAATAATTAATTAAGTAATTATAATATATTATAAAATTTGGGAGGGTATTTAAAATGAAAAAATTTGTATGTACAGTATGTGGATATATATACGAGGGAGAAAAAGCACCAGATGTGTGTCCAGTTTGTAAAGTAGGAACTGAAAAGTTCCAAGAAATGAAAGGAAAAATGAATTGGGCAGATGAACACAGAATAGGTGTGGCGCAAGGTGTTGATGAACAAATAATAGAAGACTTAAGAGCTAACTTCGTTGGAGAATGCACTGAAGTTGGAATGTATTTAGCGATGAGTCGTCAAGCTGATAGAGAAGGTTATCCTGAAATAGCAGAAGCTTACAAAAGAATAGCTTTAGAAGAAGCAGAACATGCTGCAAAATTTGCAGAATTACTTGGAGAAGTAGTTGTTGCTGATACAAAAGAAAACTTAAGAGTGAGAGTTGATGCAGAGTATGGAGCAACTGATGGAAAATTAAAGCTGGCTAAGAGAGCTAAAGAGCTAGGACTTGATGCTATTCATGATACTGTTCATGAAATGTGTAAAGATGAAGCTAGACATGGTAAAGCATTCTTAGGATTACTAGAAAGATACTTCGGATAAGAATTAAATAATTTATATAGAAGCCTCATACTAAAAATAGTATGAGGCTTTTTAAATGATAGGGATAATTTATATAATCACATCCATATACTATAATATAGAATTTAAAAGGGGGGAATACATATTGTTACAAACGCCACTGGGACTTTTATATGTATGTATTAATAATGAACAAGTAAAATACGACATAAGTGAACTACCATTAAAACCTATAGAAATTTCCAACTATAAGGTTGACGCCAGATATATGATAGAAGTTGATAAATCACAAATTAAAAGTGGAGATATACTTACTATTATGATTGATACAAATATAATAGCAGAAGCAGATGGAGGGGATTGTTTAGTTGAGGCTATGTTTGAAAGTGATGATTTGTATTTAGCAATAGGAGGATATGATATTAACGACCACAAGAGCCAAGAAAACTTTGCTTATTCATTTTCTGTTATAAAAAATGGATTAGAAGCAGAAATTATAGATTTACAATATATTGATGATTTTAGTATTGCTATTGCTTGGAGTGATACAAACAAGGAGGATTATTATACTGCTGTTTGGTTTGCAGCAGATCCTTATATATAAAATAATAATGTAGAAGTTTAAAAGAAATATATTTTAAACTTCTTTTTTTCTGTCACTCATTTTTCCATAATTAATAAATTAATAATATAGCTTAATAGTGATGAAGAAGTTTAAGAGAAAAAATCATTTTAAGGAAGTGGACAAAATGGAAAGACCTAATAATCAATTTTGTGCTGATGCAGGGGGAAAATACTGTCCATGTCATTTAGCTCACAGTGGGGACTGTATAAAATGCTCTTTAATTAGAGGGGAAAAGACTTGTGAGTGTAAGTGGCAAGGAGTTTGTATTTACAATGAACTTATGCACAACAAAATAGTACCAGTAGAAGAAAGAAAAGACTTACTATGTAAAGTTATTGAAAGTAAAGAAATAGAAAAAAATATTTACTTTTTAAAGATTAAAATACCTAGTTATTTAACTAGAGATTTAAGTGAACCAGGTGCATATGTTTTTTTGAAGGACAAAGATAGAGAAAGTGGATTTTTCAATGCACCTATATCTGTAATGGATGTGGATGAAGAAGATAATATACTAGAAGTGGTAGTAGTTCCAAGAGGAATAAAAACAAAGTCTTTAGTAAATTGTGAAGAGATAATTGTAAAGGCTCCTTATTTTAATGGGATTTTTGGGCTAAAAGAAATCAAATCAAATGCCTGTAACAAATGTGTAGTAGTTCTAGATGGCTTATCTCAAGTAAACTCGCTAAAAGTTATAAAAAGATTAATTAGAAATAACAACGAAGTGGAAGTATTTATAAATGAAAAAGGTAAAAGACTAGAAATGATGGAAGAAAAAATAGAAGATTTGGGAGTAAATATTCAACTTTTTAATTTAGAAGAGAAAAAAGAAATTCTAATAAATTATATAAGAAGTAACAATATAAGTTTTGTTTACAGTTGTGGATTAATATATTTTAATAAGTCTATCTTACAACTAGTAGATAGCATTGATGATAAGATAAAATTTGCAATTCCAAATAATAATTTAATCTGTTGCGGAGAAGGTATATGCGGTGCATGTACTATTAGATTAAATAATTGCAGAATAAAGACATGTAAAGCTCAAATGAATGGACGAGAGTTTTTAAGTAATCTTAAATAAATGGGGGGGATATTAATGGCAAAAGTTGTAGTAATAGGTGGTGGCTGGGCTGGATGTGCCGCTGCAATAAGCGCATCAAAAGCTGGCGCACAAGTGGTTATTTTGGAAAAAACAGATTTATTAATAGGACTTGGTAACGTGGGCGGAATAATGAGAAATAACGGAAGATACACTGCATGTGAAGAGGCTATGTATTTAGGTGCAAGTGAATTATTTACTTTGACAGATGAAAATTCAACTCATAAAAATGTTAATTTTCCAGGGCATAATCATGCAACAATATATAATGTTTTAAAAATTGAACCACCAGTTAGAAAACTTATAAAAGACATGGGAATAGAAGTAAAAATAATGAGCAGAGTAGTGGATGTTGACTGTGAAAAAAATATATTAAGGGCAGTTATATTAGAAGATGGACAAAGGATAGAAGGAGATAGTTTTGTTGATACAACAGGTTCTTCTGGTCCAATGGGTAATTGTTCTAAGTATGGTAATGGATGTGCTATGTGCGTTCTTAGATGTCCTTCTTTTGGAGGAAGGGTAAGCGTAACAGGAAGATGTGGCGTAAATGATATGATCGGGGAAAGAGTAAATGGTGATTTCGGAGCATTTAGTGGTTCTATGAAATTATTAAAAGAAAGTTTAAGTGAAGATATACAAAAAGAATTAAATGATGAAGGTTTTGCAGTAATACCACTGCCTAAGGAACTTAGAAATGAAAAGAAACTTGATATTAAAGTTTGTCAGCAATATGCCCTTCATGAGTTTGCTGAAAATATTATTTTGTTAGACACTGGTCATGCAAAATTAATGACGCCATTTTTTGATCTAGAAAAATTAAGAAGTGTGCCAGGATTTGAAACAGCATGTATAGTTGATCCATATAGTGGAGGAAAAGGAAATTCTATTAGATATATGGCAGTATCTCCAAGAGATAATTATATGAGAGCGGAAGGAATGAAAAATTTATTTGTTGGAGGAGAAAAATCAGGATTTTATGTAGGCCATACAGAAGCTATTTGTACAGGATCTTTGGCTGGACACAATGCTGTAAGATATTTAACAAATAAGGGATATTTACAATTACCAAGCAGTTTATTAATAGGAGATTTTATATCTTATTCTAATGAGGAAATGCATAAAGTAGAGGGATCAAAGATGAGATTTACCTTTGCAGGAAGTATCTACTTTAATAGAATGAAAGAGCTTGGACTTTATACAATAGACAAAGAAAAAATAGAAAAAAGAGTAAAAGATGTAGATTTATTAGGTGTTTATAATAATAAGTTAATATAAAAATGAAAGCCTTACTTAGATAAAATCAAGTGAGGCTTTTTTGCTATATAAATACAATTGTTAAATTTGAGACAATAATTAAAATATTCTGTCAATTAAAGGGAAATAATATATATATAATTGTAAATGATAACAAATTATGGTAAAATCAAATTAATACGACTATTTAATAGGTAAAGTATATTATTGGGGTTTGGAGTGATATTATGGAATACACTATGGGGACAAAGCTGGCTAATATATCAGTTGATATGAACAATGTTAAAAAATTATGTAAGATAAATGAATACAAAGGAGAGCAAATTGTCTACAAGAAGCAACCTAAAAATGTGGTAACTTCAATGACAGATGATGCTATTCTTAAATTTGTTTATGATACTTATATTGATAGTTTTCTTGGGGGGCAGGAAAACTTAGTAAAATTGATACACAATGAAATTACACCACAATCTAGAGATGAGATTGGTGTTGTAGAATTTAGAGATGTAATTAAAACAATAAATAGTGCTTTTGAAGATATTCAAATATGCTCTCAAACTATATTAGAGCTTCACGGATATTTGCACAGATATTCTTTAATAAGAGGTGGCAGATACAGAAATGAAGCAATAGGTTTTATTGACTTTGGAAAACCAAATGATGATTTTGATAATGTCCACGATATAGAAAAAAATATAGAATACAAAGTGGAAAGTTTATGTAAAAAATACTATAAGTTTTTAGAAGAAAATAAAATTCAAGATCTTATAATAATTGCTTCTTTTATAATGGATTTTATGTTAATAGCTCCATTTAAAGAAAATAATTTAGCAATGTCAAAAATTTTGACTTTGCTATTATTAAATAAAAGTGGCTATGAGATAGGAAGATTTACTAGTTTGGGTAATTTATATAATGATGAAAATTACTCATATTTTAAAACTTTATTTTCTAAACAAGGAGATCTTGAAAGAGAATCTTACAATATGAACAAATGGTTAGACTATTTCTTGTCAATTGTATTATCAGCCTACGAAGATTTAAGTGAAGAAATGAATTTAACTGGAATTAAAAAAGAAACTAAAACTAGAAGAATAGAGAAAGTTATAAATTCTACTTTGGGATATTTTACAAAGGATGATGTGAGGAATCAGTGTCCTGACATTCCAGAACCAACTATTAATCGTGTTTTTAACAACTTAAGAAAAAGCGGAAAAATAGAAGTTGTGGCAAAAGGTAGAAGTGCCAAGTGGAAAAAAAGATAGATTGAAAGGGGTACACAAAAATGTGTACCCATTTTTGACTAAATAATTAGTGATTAATAGAATAAATTCTAATATTTAACAAATAATATAATATTATCAATTATTTGTTCGAGGTGAATTATGAGAAAAACATTATTATATATTAGTTGTAATTCAAAACCAGAAAAATTATCATCAAGTAAAACAGTAGCTAGACTTTTTATACAAAAGTTTATTGAAAAAAATCCTGATTTTGATGTGGAAGAAGTAGATTTATTTAAAGATTATATACCAAGACTAGAATATGAATATTTTTCAGGTCGTAGTGCCTTAATTGAAGGAGAAGCTTTAAAGCAATTAGATGACCATGCACAAAAAGAAATAAAAAGAATTAATGATTTGTGTAATCAATTTATGAAAGCTAGAGTATATGTTATTTCAGCACCAATGTGGAGTTCATCTTTTCCACCACAGCTTAAAGAATATTTTGACTGTGTAATTCAAGACAAAAAAACTATTAAGTTTGAAAATAAAAAACCAAAGGGAAAACTAAATGATTTTTATAGAAGCTTAGTATATATCCAATCAAGTGGTGGCAAAATACCTGCATATACAAAACCAATTTTAAATCGTGGAGTTAGCTACATAAAATATATATCCAAGTTCATGGGAATAAAAAAGACAAAAGAAATACTAGTTGATGGTACTGGTACTACAGAAAAAGAAAGGCTAAGTTCCATAGATAAAGCTAATAATGAAATTGATAAAGTAATAAAATCTTTAAAATACTAATTAAAATTAAATATACATAAGAAAATGTATAGTAAGAAAAAATATTAAAAATATAAAATAGTTGTTGATAATGTATACAAAGTAGATTATCATTATTGTTAATAAATTAAAATAAATTCTTTGGAGGTAAGTATGATGTATATTATAAATGAAAAACTTAATAGCAAATTAAATACAACATTATATTATCATCATCATAGATCCAAGGGATTGTAATCATGAAATTTTTCATAGATACAAGCCCTATTTTAAGTACAGCAAATGGGCTTGTATCTATGATGGTATATGAAACTTATAAACCATATAGGCATAGCCTATATGGTTTTTTTAATTACTAGAATATTATTTTGTCTGTGGAAAACTTCTAGATTAAAGTATTATCAATACATTTAAGAAGTAGTAAAAAAGTGAATTTTGAGCAACGGAGTTGCCTGAAGCGGTAGCAAAATGATTCGCCAACATGTTGCTCAAAGGCATCTCGTTGGCGACATAAAGTGTAGCGCCCACGCAGTGGCTTAAGCGAAGCGAATTTTAATAAGTAAGAAAGGACTACAAGGAGGAAATATGAAGTATTTAAGCATAGAAAATGAACTAAATTATTCAAAGAAAAGGTATGAATTTACTAAAGAAATAGAATATATATTTGTAAAAAATAACTATATTCAGATAAAACCAAGTATATTTGAGGATTACGACAACTTTACATCTATAAACAAAAGAATTCCTACAGAATCTATGGTGAAAGTAGTAAATGATAAGATTTTAGTATTAAGACCTGATATTACAACAAGTATTATAAAAAGTTTAATACCTAAGTGGGAAGATAACTTAGTACTGAAATTGTTTTATCATTCTACAGTTTACAAAAATGAAAATAAAGAAGGTATAAAAGAAATTAGACAGTTTGGATGTGAGTACTTAGGAGAAAAGTCTATAAAAGCAGACTCAGAAATAGTAAATATGTCTTTAGATATACTTAAAAAATTCGGGGGGAATTTTATTTTAGAAATTGGAAGTAGTAATTACATAAATGGATTACTTGGCGAGTTAAATATTAAAGAATACCAAGAAAACAAATTAAAAAATCTAATACTTAGAAAAAATAAAATAGAATTAAGAGATTATATTGAAAAATACAACATAAATGAAGAAATAAAAGAAATTATATATAATTTGTTTGAACTAAATGGAGGTATAGACCAAGTAATATCAAAAGCTAGGAAATTCTATACAAATGATTTAATGAACAAGGGCTTAAAAGAGTTGGAGGAAATAAGTATTTTACTGAAAAAGAGCGAATATAAAAAATATACAAATTGTGATTTATCCATGGTAGGAAAGTTTGATTATTATGAAGGAATAATGATTAAAGGATATTATGCCAATGTGTACAAAGAAATTCTAAGTGGAGGAAGATATGATTCTCTTACAGAGGAGTTTGGAAAAAGAGTTCCTGCTATAGGATTTTGCATAGATGTGGATGGACTAATGGAAGCATCAAAAAGATAGGAGTTGATAAAGGTGGACAATATTGTAATAGCCATAGCTAAAGGAAGAATAGAAAAAGATATTTATAAAAGACTGAAGATTCTAAATATGGAGGAGTGTATAGAAACAGATAGCAGAAAATTAATTTTTAAAGATGAAGAAAATAAAATTACTTATATTCATGTAAAGCCATCTGATGTTGTAACTTATGTGGAAAAAGGTGTAGCGGATCTTGGCATAGTAGGAAAAGACACTATTTTAGAAAATGAAAATGATAATGAAGTATATGAACTACTAGATTTAGGATTTGGTAAATGTAAGTTTTCTGTGGCAGGGGTAAAAGGTAAAAATAATTATGCAAAAGAAGAAACTTTAAAAGTTGCAACGAAATATCCAACAATTGCAAAAAATTACTTTAAATCTAGAGGGCAAAAAATACAAATTATAAAACTTAATGGTTCAGTAGAGTTAGCTCCAATAGTAGGGCTCTCAGATGTTATTGTTGACTTGGTGGAAACAGGTAATACGCTAAAAGCAAATGGTCTAGAAATTGTGGAAGATATGTGCAACATAAGTTCTAGAATAATAGCCAATAGAGTAAGTTATAAATTTAATAAAAATAAGATTGAAGAGATTGTAAATAAATTTGCTTCAACTTTAGATGAAAAAAATTATTAGAAGGGGTGCTAATTATGAAGGAAAAACAAAGTGTAAAGGAGTTACAACCATACGTGGTAAATCCAATAGTATGTTCAGTAAAACTAGATGCAAATGAAGGAAGTAAAGATTTATTTAAAGATTTAGTAAAACAATTGGGTGAAGATTTCTACTTGAATGTTTACCCAGATGATTCTTACATTGATTTGAAAAAGGCTATATCTAATTATGTTGGATGCAAAATTTCAAATATATGTGTAGGTAATGGTTCTAGTGAGTTACTTGATTTATGTATAAAAACTTTTGTTGATAGAGACGAACTGATTTTAAGTTTAGATCCAAGTTTCGCCATGTATTCAGTCTATGCCAAAATCTTTGACACTAAGTATATGGGAGCTAAGTCTGAAGATGATTTTGTAATAAATGCAGATAAAGTTATTCATGCCATAAAAGAAAATAATCCCAAAGTAACTATAATATGTAATCCCAATAATCCAACAGGAAGCATGATAAAAAAAGATGATGTAATTAGAATAATAAAATCTACAGACAACATTGTTATAGTAGACGAAGCATACATGGAGTTTGGTGATGAAAGTGTGGTAGATGAAATTGAAAATTATAAAAATCTTATAGTAGTTAAAACTCTATCTAAAGCATTTTCCATGGCAGGAATTAGAACAGGTTACTTACTAGCATGTGAGGACCTTGTAAATACTGTAGAAAAAGTAAGACCACCTTATAATTTAAATTCCATATCAGCTTTTTTAGCAACAAAAGCATTAGAGAAAAAAGATAAAATGAGAACTTATGTAAAAGAAATAAAAAAAGAAAGAGAAAAGGTATATAAATCTCTTCTAGATATGAATGTAAAAGTATTTCCATCAGGAGCAAACTTTATTTTCTTTCACAGTGATATAAAAAATTTAGAAGACAAATTGATAAAAGAAGATGTGTTAATTAGAAGATTTGGCGGAAAATTAGATAATCACTACAGAGTTACAATAGGAAGCGAAGATGAAAATAATGAATTTATTAAAGCTATGAAGAAGTTTGTGTAGGAGGCAATATGAGAAGGGGTTTTGTAGAAAGAAATACGCTGGAAACAAAGGTAAAGGGAAAAATAAATCTTGATGGTAGTGGAAAAGCTGATATAGATACAGGAATAGGATTTTTAGATCATATGCTAACTCTTTTTACTTTTCACAGTAAGTTCGATTTAATTGTAAAATGCAGTGGAGATTTACAGGTGGATGATCATCATACTATTGAAGACTTAGGAATTTGTTTAGGGCAATCATTTAAAGATGCCCTAGGAGAAAAAGTAGGAATTAGAAGATATTCAACTGTATATATACCAATGGATGAATCTTTGGCTTATGCAAGTTTAGATATAAGTAATAGACCTTATTTAGTTTTTAATGTGAATTTCCAAAGTGAAAAAATAGGAAATATGTCAACTCAAATGTTTAAGGAATTTTTTAGAGCTTTTGTAAATGAAAGTAGAATAACTCTTCACATAAACCTTCTTTATGGAGAAAATGACCACCATAAAATTGAGGCAGTATTTAAATCTTTTGCAAGGGCTTTAAAAGAAGGAAGTGAAGTTGTATCTGGTGATATTTCTTCTTCGAAAGGAGTTTTATAATGAATATAATAGTTGACTATGGTCTAGGCAATTTAGGTTCAGTTAGTAGGGGTTTTGCTAGAGCAGGAATTGAAACAAAAATATCTAGAAATTTAGATGAAATAAAAAATGCAGATTCTCTTATTCTTCCAGGTGTTGGAGCTTATAGAGATGCCATAAATGCATTAAATGATTTGGATTTAGTTCAGCCTATTAAAGATTTTGTAAAAAGTGGAAAATATATGGTAGGTATTTGTTTAGGTATGCAGCTACTTTATGAAAAAAGTTATGAATATGGAGAACATGAAGGTTTAGGCTTAATTGAAGGAGAAGTAGATTTTCTTGATATTGACTTAAAGGTTCCTCATATGGGTTGGAATAATTTGAGATTTGAAAAAGATGATGAAATACTAAAATATATATATGAAGATTCTTATGTTTACTTTGTACACTCTTATTTTGCAAATTCATCAAACAAAGAATTAATAGCATTTGCAGAATATGAAAAAAAGATCCCAGGAATAGTTAGAAAAGAAAATGTTTATGGACTTCAATTTCATCCAGAAAAAAGTGGTGAAGTTGGAGAAAACATATTAAAGGCATATAAGGAGTTGATTATTGGATGATAATTTTTCCTGCTATAGACATAAAAGATAATAAATGTGTAAGACTATTGCAAGGTGATTTCAATAAAGTGAATATTTATGGTGATGATCCAAGTCAAATGGCTAAAAAATGGGAAGAAAAAGGAGCTGAATTTATTCATATTGTGTCTCTAAATGGAGCAAGGAGAGAAGGTAATATAAATGATGACAGCATAAAAAAAATAATACAAAGTGTAAAAATTCCTATACAAATTGGTGGAGGCGTTAGAGATGAAAAAAGAATAGAAGATCTTTTAGATATGGGTGTTAACAGAGTAATAATTGGAAGCATGGCAGTAAAAAATAAAGAGCTATTGAAAGATTTGGTAAAAAAATACAAAGAAAAAATTGTGGTATCAATAGATGCTAAAAATGGAAAAGTTGCCATTGAAGGGTGGGAAGAAGTAAGTAGTTTGGACTCAATTGACCTATGTAAGGAATTAGAAGAAATAGGTGTGAAAACCATAGTTTATACGGATATTTCAAAAGATGGAATGATGATTGGACCAAACTTTAATATATATGAAAAACTATCTAAAGAAACAAGTTTAGATATTATAGCTTCTGGTGGAGTTACGACTTTAGAAGATGTGAAAAAATTAAATCTAATGAATTTATATGGAGCTATAATAGGCAAATCTCTTTATGAAAATAAAATAGAACTGGAGGAGGCTTTAAGCTTATGTTAACAAAAAGAATCATACCATGTCTTGATGTTAGAAATGGAAGAGTAGTTAAGGGAAAAAAGTTTGAAGATATAAAAGATGTAGACTCTCCAGAAGTTCTAGGAAAATATTATAGCGATAGTGGAGCCGATGAACTTGTATTTTACGATATAACGGCTTCAAATGAAGATAGAAAGACTTCACTAGAGTTTGTTTCAAAAGTTGCTGAAAACTTATTCATACCATTTTGTGTGGGAGGTGGTGTTTCATCTATAGATGATTTCACTAGCATCCTTAGAAACGGAGCAGATAAAGTTTCTGTAAACTCTGCTGCTGTAAAAAGTCCAAATATTATAAAAGAAGCTGCAGAGAAATTTGGAAACCAGTGCGTAGTTTTATCCATGGATGTAAAGAAAAATAATGAAGGTTCTTGGGATGTATACGTAAAAGGTGGAAGAGAAAAAACTAATTTAGATGCTGTTGAATGGGCAAAAAAAGTAGTAAATCTTGGAGCTGGAGAAATAGTTGTAAACAGTATTGATGAAGATGGAATGAAAAAGGGATATGATATAGAATTATTATCAAAAATAACAGAAGCTGTTAATGTTCCAGTTATAGCTTCTGGAGGCGCAGGAAAAATGGAAGATTTCTGCAAAGCAATAAAAAAAGCCAACTGTGATGGTGTATTGGCTGCATCTGTATTTCACTTTGGAGAAATAAAAATCATGGAATTGAAAACGTACATGAAAAAAGAGGGAATAGAAGTGAGATTTTGAATTAGGAGATGAAATAATGAGAGACAATTTGATTGAAAAAAATATAAAAAAAGAAATTGACTTAGATTTTATCAATACTTTAAAATTTGATGAAAAAGGTTTAATTCCAGTAGTTGTACAAGATGTGCATACTAAGGAAGTATTAATGCTCGCATATATGAACAAAGAATCTATGAAAAAAACCTTAACTGACAAAAAAGCCACTTACTTTAGCAGAAGTAGAGAAAAACTTTGGACAAAGGGAGAAACCTCAGAAAACACTCAACAGGTGGTAGGATTTTATTATGACTGTGACAAAGACACCATACTACTAATTGTTAAGCAAAAAGGTGTAGCCTGTCATACAGGAAATTATTCTTGCTTCTTTAATGAAATATTTTGTGATAAAGAAGTTTCAAAAACTGAATTGTTGCAAAGATTATATAAACTAATAGAAGATAGAAAGAATAATCCAAAAGAAGGCTCTTATACAAATTATTTATTTGATAAAGGTTTAGATAAAATACTTAAAAAAGTAGGAGAAGAAAGTGCAGAAGTAATTATTGGAGCCAAAAACGAAAATAAAAATGAAATGATTTATGAAATAAGCGACTTGGCTTATCATGTTTTAGTATTAATGGTAAATTCGAATATAACAATTGAAGATATAAAAAATGAATTAAGTGGTAGAAATCATTAAAATTTAGAAAAAGCAAGCACACAATTATAGAAATATATGTGTGCTTGCCTTTGTTACTTATGTTGTTTTAATTTTTATTTGCAATTAGAACAATCGTTGCATTCGTCGTTAACATTGACTTTGTCTGTCATTTTGTTAGCTTTTTTGTCTTCCATTTTGTTGTTCTTTTTGTCTACCATTTTACTTTTTTCGTTTGATTTTTTAGCCATTTTCAAATCTCCTTTATTAATTAATTTCAGTAATATGATGCTCGTTATAAGAAAAAATATTCGCAAAAATAACAAACAAAAAATGGTATTACAAAATAGATGTAACAATTTTGATTCAATTTTTTTATTGACTTCCACCATTATGTTGGAAGACAATAGTATTGACGCTGTAGTATTGTTTGGATTAGAATTTATGAAGAAGTGTAGTAGTTTGTATTGCGAAAAATGTAAGAAATTTGGGGGATTTTGAAAATGAAAAAAGAAGATTTAACATTTAAAGAAAAGTCAAAAGAAAAAATTTTGAAAACAATAAAACACGTTTTGGATTATATAAGGCACAATAAAAATAAAACAAAAGTTATAGCAGGTATTGTTGCTATTGTTATATGTGTAGGTGTAGTTTCTATTGTGAAACTAAACAGTAAAGAAGTATTAGCCTGTGCCAAGAGCAGAAATATTATGCTTCAAGGAGAAACAACAACCGATATTGCACTAAACGGATCAAGGGAAATAGAAAAAGGTCCATCGAAAAGTTATGGAAAAGTAGTATATCTTACAATTGATGACGGTCCATCAGAATACACAGATGAAATAATTAAAATACTAAATAAAAACAATGTAAAAGCCACATTTTTTATGATTAATTCAAATATGCAAGCTTATCCAGAGCAAGTAAAAAATATAGTCAAAAATGGAAATACAGCAGGATTTCACAGCGTAAGTCATGACATTCACAAATTATATACATCACCAACAGCAGCAAAAAATGAATTCGATACTAATCAAAAAACATTCAAGGAAATAACGGGAGAAACATCAAAGGTTATTAGACTTCCATTTGGTAGCAAACCATACACACCAAGAAGTTCATACAGTGCTCTTATGGATGCTGGATACAAGTTATGGGACTGGACACTAGATACAGAAGATTGGAGATCAACTTCTCCACAGATAATTCAATCTGTTATAAAACATACAAATGATACTGATGATGCAGTCTTATTAATGCACGAAAGAAAGCAAACAGTAGCAGTGTTAGATGAAATGATTCAGCACTTCAAAAAAGAAGGATTTGAAATATTACCAATAAAACAAAGTGATGAACAAAGAAATTATTGGAATGGTAAATTATTCAAGTCAGAGAAATAATGGAGGTAAAAAATTGAAAAAAATAGCTCTTATGGGATTAACAATTTTAATCTCTATAAATATGGTAGCATGCGGGAATAAAAACGTAGCAAAAGTTAATGATGTGGATATAAGTAAAGACAATTATAAAAAGATAGAAGAACTTTTATGTGTAACAGGATATATAGAAAAAAAAGATAAAAATAGCGATGAAATAAACAATGATGTATTATCATTTATTATAGATAATGAAGTGGCTTATCAAGAAGCACAAAAGCAAAACATTAAAGTAGAAGATAGTGAAGTAAATGAAAAGTTTGAACAATTAAAAGAAACTTTAAATACAAACCCACTTTACAAAGAAAAACTAGAAGCATCTGGTGTTACAGAAGACTTTTTAAAGGAACAAATTAAAAAAGACTTAATTGTGGCAAAATACAAAGAGAACTTTATAAAAGATATTAAGGTTTCTGATAAGGAAATGGAAGCTTACTACAATAATCACAAAGATCAATTTAATGTTGAAGAAGTAAAAGCAAGCCAAATTTTAATATCTACTTTAGATAAAGACAATAAAGAAGTTAGTAAAGAAGAAAAAGAAAAGCTAAAAGAAAAGGCTCAAAATATTTTAGATAAAATAAAAAATAATGAAGACTTTGCTACTTTAGCAAAAGAATATTCTGATGACAAAAATTCAGGAAAAGATGGTGGAGATTTAGGGTACTTTACTAAGAGTGGTAAAAATATTGAATTTACTAAAGAGGTATTTAAATTAGATACAAATCAAGTTTCAAACCTTATTGAAACACCTTATGGATATCACATTGTAAAAGTGACTGATAAGAGGACTGTTACAAAATCATTTGAAGATAGTAAAGATGATATAAAAGCTAAAATATTAAATGAAAAATATACAAAGCATATAGACTCATTATATAAAAATGGAAAAATAACAATCACTTAATAAGTGATTGTTATTTTTATATGATAGATATTGTTTAAAATTTTGAGAAAATTGGAATAATTTATAATATCTTAGATTAAATGGTATTAATTGGTGATACAATAATATAAGATAATATTAATCATAGGAGGAGTATAATATATGTATCCAACAAGAGAAGAAGCATGGAATATACTAAGGGAGTATAACCAAGATGAGCACTTAATTAATCATGCCCTTGCAGTAGAAGGTGTTATGAGACATTTTGCTAATCTTTATAATGAAGATCCTGAAAAATGGGGAATAGTAGGATTATTACATGATCTAGATTATGAAAAATATCCAGATGAGCATTGTAAAAAAGTAATAGAAATAATGAGAGAAAAAGATTTAGACGAAGAATTAATACGATCTGTTGTTAGTCATGGATATGGTCTAGTTTGTGATGTAAAGCCAGAAAGCAACATGGAGAAGGTATTATATACAATTGATGAGCTAACAGGTCTTATAAATGCTACAGCCATTATGAGACCATCAAAGAGCGTATTAGATTTAGGGGTAAAATCAGTTAAGAAAAAATTTAAATCTAGTGGCTTTGCTGCAGGTGTAAATAGAGAAGTTATAAAAAATGGATGTGAAATGTTAGATAAACCTTTAGAAGAAGTTATAGAAGAAACAATAGAAGGAATGAAATCAGTGGCTAAAGAAATAGGACTTGTAGGGGAAGCTGTTAATTTATAATATAAAAGTATAAGCGTTACGCTTATACTTTTTTTATTTTCAACTTTGCGAATTAGGCAACGGTCTAAGCCGTTGGCGACATGAGTAAAGAGAATTTTTTACTAATTTGAATTTATTTCCTCATCATTAGCTAATAACTTTTTCTCCAATGACATATTACATATAATTGTAAAAATAGAACCAACAACTATAAATACAATTCCCACAATCATATTCATAGGAATGAATTCTTTTATAAAAATAAAAGCTAGTATAGGAGAGAGAACAGGTTTAAAGAAAAATACTAAAGATGCAGTATTAGCTGAAGTTTCTTCCATGGACTTAAAATAAGAAGCATATCCAAGACCTGTTACAAAAACATAAACATAAATTACAGATAAAATATTATCCATATTATATCCAGTAAATAAAGGTACATTGGCAAAATTATCTAGTCTAAATGAAGTTAAAAGATGTGAAACAGAAGGAATATGACCTATTAATATTAAAATAAGCATTTCTATACTTCCTAAAATAAAGCTAAAACAAGTTACAACCTCTCCTCCAAATTTACTCGTACTTTTCTTGCCTAAGACTCCATACAAAGCAAAGGTAATAGCTGCTAGAAGTGTTAAGGTTAATCCAATAGATGATAATTTAATTGATAAGGGATTAATAATAATTATTATACCCATAATTTCTAGAATAAGGGATAGGACATTATGCGAGTGGATTACTTCTTTTAAAAACATATAAGCAAATATCATTACGAAAACAGGATTACAGCTAAAAATAACTGCAACAACAGAAGCTTTTGTATAATTTACAGCAAGTTGATAAAAAATCATGCTGACAACAACACACATAAAGCCTAAAAATAGAAATTGTTTTATATCTTCTTTATTAACGAATTCATCCTTGGATTTAAGTGATTTAATTGCAAAGGGCAATAATATTAATCCCCCAATAAAAAATCTTTCAAAAGTTAGTTGTATGGGATTAAAACTTTGAGAAATAGTTTTTAACATTATTTCCATAGAACTAAATAAAATTGTTGCTATAGCTATATATAAATAGCCCTTTTTCATGTTACCCACCTCCAATTATAAGAGTAGTACTTTAATAATAAATATTCAACTGTGCATGAAACCTACATGTTAAATTATGGTTAATGATTTCCTTTTATGATAGAATTATCTAAATGATATAATTTGAAATGAAAAAATTCATATAATTATAACAGAAAATATCAAAGGGGGAGATGATTGTGTCTGATAATAATGTGAAAAGGCAAAATGAAAGTAGGGATCTTTTTACCTCAAAAGCAGGATTTATATTAGCATGTATTGGTTCAGCTGTAGGAATGGGAAATATATGGATGTTTCCATATAGAGTTGGTCAATTTGGAGGAGCTGCTTTTTTAATACCTTATATTTTGTTTATAGTTTTACTAGGGTGCACAGGACTTATGGGAGAGTTCGCCTTTGGAAGAATGACTCAAAGCGGGCCAATAGGTTCATTTAAAAAAGCATTAGAAACAAAAGATAAAAAAGGTGGAGGCATATTTGGAGTTATACCAGTACTGGGTGCTTTTGGTATAGCTGTTGGATATGCTGTTGTAGTAGGGTGGTTTATAAAATTTTTAGTAGGAAGTATTTCTGGAGAAGCTCTAAATGTTGTAGATTCAGGAGCGTATTTTGGGGCTATTGCAGGACCTTTTGGAAGTGTAGTTTGGCACTTTTTAGCCTTACTTATTACAGCTTTAATTTTATTACTTGGTGTTTCAAATGGAATAGAAAAAGTAAATAAAATTATGATGCCAACATTTTATATTTTATTTTTAATACTTTTGATAAGAGTTTTGATGTTAGATGGAGCAATGGATGGAATAAATTATTTATTTGTTCCAAAATGGGAGTATTTATCTCAACCAAAAACTTGGATATATGCTTTAGGTCAGGCATTTTTCTCATTATCCATAGCAGGGTCTGGAATGATAGTATATGGAAGTTATTTAAAAAGAGATATAGACATACCAAACTCAGCAAAGAATACAGTTATATTTGATACTTTAGCAGCTTTAACTGCAGGGCTTGTAATTATTCCAGCAGTATTTGCCTTTAATTTAGATCCAACTGCAGGGCCACCATTACTTTTTATAACACTGCCATCAGTATTTAAGTTAATGCCTTTTGGAAGGATATTTGCTATTGTATTTTTTATATCAGTTTTATTTGCATCTATAACATCTCTAATGAACTTATTAGAAGTACCAATAGAAGCAATACAAAGCAATTTAAAATTAAGTAGAAAACTCTCTGTAATACTTGTTTGTTTCCTGGCATTTCTATTTGGGTTATTTGTGGAAAATGGAGATATATTAGGAAAGTGGATGGACTTTGTATCAATATACATAATACCTCTTGGAGCATTTATAGCAGCAATAATGTTTTTCTGGGTAATTGGTATTGATAAGGCAAAATCAGAAATTGAAAGTGGTTCTAAAAAGCTACTTGGTTCTTGGTTTAATCCTATGGCCAAATATGTATATGTATTTTTAACGTTAATAGTATTTATTGCAGGAATTCTACTTGGAGGAATAGGATAATATTTTTAATTCAAAACAATATTTGAATGTGAAAAAATGGATAAATTGCTATAATTAAATTAAAAGTGATTATAAGGAGGATAAAAAATGATAATAACTACAACTAATGACGTACCAGGAAAAGAAATAAAAGAAGTTTATGGATTTGTATCAGCAAGCACAGTTAGAACAAAAAATATAGGAAAAGATATAGGAGCTAGTTTTAAAACTTTAGTTGGTGGAGAAATAAAAGCTTATCAAGAAATGATGGAAGAGGCTAGAAAAATTGCCATAGGAAGAATGGTAGAAAAAGCTGAAGATATGGGGGCAAATGCTATTATAGGTATGAAAATAGGCACTTCAGCAATTATGACTGGTGCTAGTGAAGTAATAGCTTATGGAACTGCAGTTTTAATAGAGGAGTAATTCATAAGGAGAGTATATTTATGGATAGGATTATTTCTAGTATATTTGTATTATTTTATGGAGTAATGATAATTGGCTCCATAATTCTACTTATTATGAAAATTATTGAGAGACAAAAAGAGAAAAAAGAAGAAAATTTAGATAAATACGATAAATATTAAGACTTATGGCATAAAAATTTATATTTTTATGCTATTTTTCATGAAAATATTTGAATTAATTTGCTTTAAGTAATATTATATAATTAAAGAGGAAAATTATAAGCAAAGAGGGTAACTAGATGAAAGACAGCTATTCAAGAGAAATAAACTATCTAAAAATTTCTCTTACAGATAAATGTAACTTAAGGTGTGTTTATTGTAAGGATGAAGATGAGGTAGTTGAAGAAGAATATGTTAATAATATACTAAGTTTTGACGATTATAAGTTTATAATAAAAAACTTTAAAGAACTTGGTGTAAATAAAATAAAATTTATAGGAGGAGAGCCTCTTTTATATCCTTATTTAAAGGATTTAATTTATTTTGCTAAACATGAGTGTAATATAGATGATATTTCTATTACAACAAATGGTCAACATTTCAGTGAAAAAGCATTGGAATTAAAAAATAGCGGTCTTGATAGGGTAAATTTAAGTATTGATTCTCTAAAAGAATATAAATATAATGCAGTAACTAGAGGTGGTAGTTTAACAGAAGTGTTAAATGCTTTAAATACATGTATAAGACTTAAATTGCCAGTTAAAATTAATTGTGTACTTATAGATGAATTTAATACAGATGAAGTATATGACTTTATTAGACTGACAAAATACAATAATGTGGATGTTAGGTTTGTAGAACTTACACCATGGGGTAGCAGTAAAAGACTTTATGATTTAAGCTATGTTAATACGAAAGAATTGATGGAAAATCTTGAAGATATTAATATATCAGGTTTTGAGGAAGATCATAATGTGATATATTATAAGATGGAGAAGTCAAAAGGACGAGTGGGAATTATTTCACCAATTAGTGATTGTTTTTGTGAAAAGTGCAATAAAATGATTATTACTAATGATGGATTTGTAAGACTTTGTCTTTATGCAGATGAAGAAATTGATTTGAGAGATTTTTTACATAAACCAATAATGTTTAAAGAGGTAATAAAAGACATACTTAAAGAAAAACCAAGAAATCATACATTAGTTTAATGTTTACTAGGAGATGCAAATATTGCAATGAAAAACTCAATATAAAAATAGCTAGATTATTATTTCAAATAAAGTAAGTCTAGCTATTTTTACATACATTTATTTATTTATTCATAAGATATGGTAAAATTAAGTTTATTCCAATTTTTTAAATAATAATTATACACTTGATGAATTAATGGTTCATAGTCAAAAAATACTTTACTTGTTTCAATTTTTTCTTCTGAAATGCGTTTGTATTCTCCTACCCAATAAGGCTCTTGAAAGTAAACAGTCAAATCTGCACATACTTCCTTCATTCACATACCTCCTAAAGTTTATCAATTGATTTATATATAATTATTCATAATGTGATTTGACTATGACAAAAGGAGATAATTTTTAGAAAACTATATGAACTTACAGCACACAATATATTCTTCATCTTTACCATTATTATCGATTATTACTAAATACTCTTTATAATGGGCATTATGTGGCTTCAAAAATTCACAAGACTTAACTAAATCATGATCTTCCAAATACAATAACTCATTATCTTTTAAAAACTTTCTATTTATTAGTTTCATTATTTCTTCCACAAAATCACCTCCTAAAAAATAGATACCCAATATTTTACTAATCTAATAATTTAAGATTAAACTTTATTAAATAAATTAGTAGGGATATGTAAGAAGAAATAATAGAAAAATAATATAATAATTTCATTTCAGTTGTAAAAAATAACACTGTGTTTAAAGTGTTGATATATAATTTAACATTTTCTTAACAATTATTTAACCTTTCCTTAACCAAATAAGTCAAAAAATGTATTATTATTTCATAGGAACTTAAATGTTTATTAAATATTTGTTAAATGGCAAAAATAATTGTTAAATATGTATGACAAGATAAAATTGTACATAAAAGCAGATAATAATCACTAGATATAACTTAAGGAGGAAATTATTTTGGAAATAGCAATAAGTCTATTAGGTGGCTTAGGTTTATTCTTATATGGAATGAATTTAATGGCAGAAGGTTTACAAAAAGCAGCAGGAGAAAAATTAAAAAAAATAGTTGAAAAGTTAACTAGCAATGTGGTTATGGGTGTTCTAGTAGGAACAGTAGTAACAGGAATTATACAAAGTTCATCAGCATCAACAGTTATGGTTGTTGGTTTTGTTAATGCTGGTATTATGACTTTAAGCCAAGCAATAGGTGTAATAATGGGAGCTAATATAGGAACAACTGTTACAGCTCAATTGGTATCATTTAAATTAGAATCAATAGCACCAATTGCACTTGGAATAGGTATAATACTATATTTATTTAGTAAAAAACAAAAAACTAAAGAATTAGCAACTATACTTTTAGGATTTGGTATTTTATTTACAGGTATGGAATTTATGAAAGATGCTGTTAAACCTTTAGCTGAATACCAAGGATTTAGAGATGCATTCATTTACTTTGGTAAACATCCAGTTCTAGGAATTCTTGCAGGATTTGCAATAACAGGGATAATACAAAGCTCTTCAGCATCTATGGGTATGCTTATAGCTCTAGCATCACAAGGTTTAATACCACTTAGTGCAGCACTTCCAATATTATATGGAGACAATATAGGAACTTGTGTTACTTCATTATTATCAAGTATAGGTGCATCTAGAAATGCTAAACGTGCAGCAATAATGCACTTAACCTTTAACGTGATAGGAACAATAATATTTATGTTAATATTAGGTAAACCAATAAGCATGGTTGTTCAGTATTTAGATCCAAATGATGCAGCTAGACAAATAGCAAATGCACATACTATATTCAACGTAGTAAATGTATTAATCTTATTACCATTTGCAAAATATATAGTAAAAATAGTATTAAAACTTATGCCAATAACTGAAGAGGAAAGTTAAGCATCAGTTAAAACTAAATATTTAGATGAAAGAATACTTCAAACTCCATCTATAGCTCTTGGAAATACAGTAAAAGAAGTTCTAAGAATGGGTGAAAAAGCAAACTATGCACTAGAATCCTCTATAGATTCTTTATTAAATAAATCAACAGATTCTATTCAAAAAACAGAAAAACATGAAGAGACTGTAAACATATTACAAAAAGAAATATTAAATTATTTACTAAAACTATCTAAATCATCATTAAGTGATGATGAAAGAAGTAAGGTTGACTTATTATTCAACACAGTTAATGATATTGAAAGAGTATCTGACCATGCTGAAAATATATCTGAATTATCTAAAATAGCCATAGATAAAGACTTAGAATTCTCTAAAAATGCTATTGAAGAAATGACTAACATATACACTAAAGCGCAAGAAAACTTCAAAGCTTCATTAAATTGTTTAGCAGAAAATAATAAAAATGGTGTAGCTGAAATTTATAAAGTAGAAGACGAAGTAGATGCTCTTAATAAACTTTACAAGAAAACTCATATGGAAAGATTAAATGAAGGAAAATGTACAATTGATTCTGGAGTACTATTCTTAGATTTATTAACAAATTTAGAAAGAGTATCAGATCATGCATGTAATATAGCTAATCAAGTTGAAGCAAACTAAAAAAAGTTGTCTCTTAGGAGACAACTTTTTTATTTACTGGATTAATTTATTGAATTTTAATTTTTATTAAATCACCATTATATCTTTCTAAATTAAGAATTTCTCCTGTTAGGTTGTAATTAAAAGAGTCTAAAAGAGATTTTATCATTTTTTGTGTATCAACTATTTCTTCCTCAAATATAAAAAAATTCAAGGCATTGTTTTTTATTAGTTTTTTTACAAACTCCACAGGTAAATTTAGTTTAACCTTATCACCTGTATGAGAGTTTATATTTATGATAACTAATCTATCATTATAGTTTTTTATGGTAGATGCCATATTTATCCTCCTTTTATATAGAAAACCTTTATCTATCTATTTATTAATTTATATTCATAGACTTACTGATTTTATAACAAAATATAAATACTTAAAAAATAAATAAAAGTGTGCTAGAATTAATTGTTAACATTTTTTTAAGGAGTGTGAGTTAGTGTTTAATTATATTAAATTTGCATTATTTCAAATTTTTGGATTCATATTATCTATACCAGAACTAATAAAAATAAAGTACAATGAAAAAAAATACAGTAGTATTGAAAAATTTAGATTTGTAAAGAATCATGCAAAAAGATCTCTTAATTTAGTCAAAATAAAGATAAAAATTACAGGTAAAGAAAAAGTGCCTAAAGAAGACGTCTTATTTGTATCAAATCATGCAAGTATGTTAGATAGTTATATTTTAGTTTCTAGCATAGCAAAACCAGTGGGTGTTATAATAGCTGATGTACCTACGTGGAGGCATATACCAATTGTTAGCCATTGGCTAAATATAATGAAGTGTGTTTTTATAAATAGAGAAAATAATAGAGAAGGTATGAAAAGTATAATTAAAGCCTCAGAGAATATAAAGAGCGGGCAAAGCATGGCAGTTTTTCCTGAAGGAGATTTGACTTGGGTAAAAGATCCTAATGTTTTAGTTTCTGATTTTAAAGCTGGGTCTCTAAAAATTGCATATAAGGCAAAATGCCCTATAGTTCCCATGGTAATAAAAAACTCTAGAAGTACTTATGAAGGCTATGAGCCAGTGGGTAAAATTCATTCAGGAAGTGTAGAAGTTGAGTACTTAGACCCTATATATGATCATATTGAAAATCCAAGAATTAAAACAGTAGTATTGGCAGAAATAATAAAAGAAAAAATGATTGCTGCTATGGAAAAGAAGATAAATTAAAAAAAGAGAGGGTAACCTCTCTTTTTTATATACTAATGTTTAAGTCTAAATGTATCACAAACTGCATTTTTCATATTAATAAGAATGTGATTTGCATTGCAAGCACCTTGAATATTATATGTACAGTTTTTGGCGCTACAAGAAATGTTTTGAGTATTAGTTAGTGTACTATCACTTACACTACTTGTAAAATTAGCCTCTGCTTTATTTATGAAACTTTCACAGTAAGTTTCTGGAGTAACAGTGGCTTCAAAGCCTTCTACTTTTATATGTGAAGCATAACAATAACCAGATTTATTATAAGCACAATTTGAAACAAGGCAATTTAAATTGCTATTCATAATGTACCTCCTTAATAATATTTACTTTACTATTATTATTATGATATTTTTTATAAATTTAATACAAATATGATAATTTAAGGTATCTTATAATTAAAAATAAAGTTAATTAGTAAAAGAATTAACTAAGTAGTATGATAAGATTTCTTATGGAAATTTGGTTTAGGTAAGAATATTAATAAAAAATAGAATACATGGAATACTGAAAATATCTAATAAAAAAGCTGCAACTAAGGGAACCACTAAATAGGCACTTTGACTATGTCCATATTTATTAGTTATTGACCCCATATTAGCCAAAGCATTAGGCGTTGCTCCCAGACCGTGACCCAACATACCGCTTATCATTACTGCAGCGTCGTAATCTTTCCCCAGTGCCCTAAAAGCAAGTGTAGTAGTAAATATAACAATAAATATTACTTGGCAAATTACTATAAAAACTATAGGTCCAAATAAACTAGACAAAGTGAAAAAGTCAATACTCATAAGTGCCATAGTTAAAAACATTCCAAGGGATAATTCTTGTAAAAAATTTAGTAGTTTAAAATTCATTATCATAATTTTGGTTTTATCGTTAAAATTTCTAAATAATACTGCAATAAAAATACACCCCACAATATTTGGTACCACTATATGAAAATATACATTAACAATGTTTGCTAAAGCACTACCAATACTCATGGAAACTAAAACGATTAAAATTTGTTCAAAGAATAAAGTGTCGTTAATATCTAAAATAGAAGTATTACTTTTTATTACAGAAGATTTATTTTTTTTATGTATATTAGAAGACTTTAAATGATATTTTTCAATTAAGATCTTGGTAACAGGGCCTCCAATTATTCCACCCATAATTAAGCCTAAAGTAGCAGAAGCAAATCCTACGCTACAAGCATTAGTCACACCTAAAGATTCTAAAGTCCTTCCAAAAGCCAAAGAATAACCATGTCCACCTTCCATAGATATACTGCCGCACATTAAACCTAAAAGAGGGTTAATATCTAAAAGTTTTGATGAAACAAAAGTTATTATATTTTGAGAAAATCCTAAAAGGGCACATAATAACCAATAAATAATTAAAACTTTTCCTCCCTTTCTTAATAACTTAAAACTCACATTTAATCCTACTATTGTGAAGAAAAATGACATAAAATATGGCATAAGAAGAGTATTCATAGATACATTTACTATTTTAAAATATTCTAAAATAAAAACAAATAATGAAAATGTAAGACCACCTACAACGGGAGAAGGAATACATAATTTGTTAAGTATGTAGATTTTATTAGTAAGAAAATTACCAAATAAATATAGAACAATGGATAATATTAAAGTGCTTACTATGTTTAAATCTAGGTTATACATCTTTTCACCTACCTTTATATACCAAATTATTTAAAGACGTTGATTTATCAACGTCTTTAAATTTAAAATATTACTGTATACAATTAAAAGAAAATATTTATAGATTATATTCTAAAGATGATGCTAATATACTTGATTTTTAAGAGAAACAAGGGCTTTTCTATACGCTGATGGAGTTTGATTTGTTATTTTTTTAAAAACAATTGTATAATAGTTTTGATTAGTAAAACCAACCTCTAAAGCAACGTCTAATAAAGATAGGCTAGAATCCTCTAACAACTTTTTACTTTTTTCCACTCTAAAGTAATTTAAAAAGTTAGAAAAGGTCTGATTTGTTGATTTTTTAAATAAGTTACAAAAATAAGACTTATTTATACTTAGTTTTTCACATAAATCATCTATGGATATATCTTCGTTGTAATACTTATGTATATGATGTATTGCTTTTCTAACATATATATTATAAGAACGACTATTAACGTCATAAATAAGATTATTTTCAATTATTTTACATAGTATACACTCTATATATTCAAAACAAGTAGCAGGTTTATAACAAACTAACTTATTAGAACTATCTGTTGATATAGGGCCTAGTATAAACAAAACATTACAAGCATCTGTAATAATATAGTGAATATCATTATCAATAGATAGGGTATAAATATCTTTGTTACTATTCATTTCATTTAATATAAAGTCATTTATTTTATTTTTGGGGTATATTTCATCTAAATAATCATTGTATCCAAATTTATAGATTTCACTATATTCTTTAGATATTGCTTTAATAGGAATATTACAGCAATTATAAAATGTTTCTGAGATATAATTTATATTTAACATCTTATTTTACTCCTTAATTCTAGTATAAATTTAATGCCAATATATTAATAAATAAAAAAATATGGACATAATAGAATATTATTATCAATTATAATTAATTTACAAATGAGAACAACTATCACATATAATATTAAATAAAAATAATAAATTTGTCAATGAAAATAGGAGGTAAAAGACTAAGTAAATAGATTAGATATTTTTATTTGCAATCCATTTTACTAATACTTATGCAATATGATAATATAAGTTTATATATTATGACAAAATGAGGTGTAAGATGAATAAAATAATCGGTATTTTGGCTCATGTTGATAGTGGAAAAACTACTTTATGTGAGCAAATACTTTATCATACGAATTCCATAAGAAAAAGGGGAAGGGTGGATCATAAAGATTCATACTTTGATAATAATCATATAGAAAGACAAAGAGGTATTACCGTATTTTCTAAGGAAGGATACTTTAACTACAAAGACTCAAATTACTATTTAATAGATACTCCTGGGCACGTGGATTTTAGTCCAGAAATGGAGAGGAGTCTGAAAATGTTAGATTATGCTATTTTAATAGTAAGTGGTGTGGAGAAAGTTCAGTCACACAGTGAAACTATATTTAATTATTTGAGAGAACATAATATTCCCACTATTATTTTTGCAAATAAAATGGATAGAGATATATCTAATAAAGATGAGATAAATAAAAGTTTAAAAGAAAATTTATCTAAGGATATTTTTGATTTTACAAAAGAGCTAAACAATAATATGAGTGAAGAATTAATAGAATTTATTGCAGAAAAAGATGAAGAATTATTAGAAAGATTTTTAGATGAAAATTTTGATTATAATCTATGGTTTGAAAGAATTAAATCTTTATTTAATAGTTGTAATATTTATCCTTGTGTATTTGGTTCAGCTTTATTTGATGAAAATGTAGATAATCTTTTAGAAGTATTGGATTGTTTAAGTGAAACAAATTACCATGAGAATAAAAGTTTTACTGGAAAAGTGTATAAAATAAAAACTGAAGAAAACAAACAAAGATTAACATTTATAAAAGTCCTATCAGGTAAATTGAAAATTAAAGATGAACTATGTTACAGTGGGCAAAAGCATATATTAAGAGAAAAAGTAAATGAAATAAGAATTTATAAGGGTGATAAATTTATAAGTAGAGATGAAGCTTATGCTGGAGAAATAGTAGCAATAAAAGGATTAAGTGAAACATATCCTTCAAATTTTATAGTTTCAATCAAAGAAGAGGATAGACTTTCTAAATTAAACACTGAAGAGAGTAACTTTATTGTGCCAACGCTTGCTACAAAAGTATTATTTGATAAAAGTGTAAATATTAAAGATGTTTACTCATATTTTAAAATTTTAGGGGAAGAAGAAATTTCGCTAAATCCCATATATAGTGAAGAACTTAAAGAAATAAAGATCAATATAATGGGCAAAATCCAACTTGAAGTTTTAAAAGAAATGATTTTAGAGAGATTTAACTTAAATGTGGATTTTGGTCCTTGTGAAATTCTATATAAAGAAACTATAAAAGATACAGCCATCGGAATAGGTCATTTTGAACCACTAAGACATTATGCAGAAGTTGTGCTAAAAATTGAACCAGACAAAAGAAATAGTGGCATAAGTTTTGAAAGTTTAGCTCATGTGGATAATATTACTATAGGTCATCAAAATTTAGTAAAAACTCATATATTTGAAAGAAATCATAGAGGTATACTTGGTGGTTATGAAGTTACAGATGTAAAAATAACTCTTTTAACTGGAAAAGAACACAACAAGCATACTGAAGGTGGAGATTTTAGACAAGCTACCTTTAGAGCTTTAAGACAAGGATTAGAACAAGTAGAGAATATTTTACTAGAACCTTATTATAAGTTTAAAATAGAAATAGACAATGATTATATGGGAAGAGTAATTTCAGATATTCAAAAAATGAGTGGAAGCTTTAATATTAAAGATTCTAGCAATAATAAGTCAATAATAAGTGGAAGAGGTCCTGTAAGTGAGTTTATGGATTATCCCCTAGAGTTAATATCCTTTACTAAGGGAAGAGGGCGAATCACTTTTAATTATGATGGATACGATGAATGCCACAATAGTGATGAAGTTTTAAAAGATAGAAATTACGATAAAAATAGTGATAAGCTTTATACATCCAATTCCATATTTTGCTCAAAAGGACAAGGTTATACTGTAAAAGGTGAAGATGTGAGAAATTACATGCACTGCCAGATAAATATATAGCTTGGGAGATGAAAATGAGAGAAGAATATAAAGTACTCCTAGATAATAAAAATAACTCCATTAGTTTTTTATATAAAGAAGAAAATATAGGAGTTAAAGTTGAATATAGAAAAAGAAAGAATATTTCAATTAGGATAATTCCTAAAAATACTATAGAAATAATTAGTCCAAGATCTGTATCTATTTCATTCTTAAAAAAAGTACTTGAGGAAAAATCATCTTGGATAATGAAAACTTTAGATAAATTTGAAAATATAGATGAAAGTTTTAAGGAAAGAAAATATATAAATGATGAGATTTTTTACTATTTAGGAGAGGAATATAAACTAAAAATAGTTGAGGATAAAAACACTCAAAATAATAAAAAAAATTATTGCTATATAAACATAAAGGATAAAAACTTAATTATTACTACTAACAACAATGAAGGTGAGTATATTAAAAATGAGCTAAAAAAATGGTATAAGATAGAAAGTGAAAAAATAGTTTTAAAAAGGCTTGAAGAATTAAAAAAAGAAAAGCCGATGATGAATAAACTGATTCCCAATATAATTAAAATTAAAGAACAAAAGAAAAGGTGGGGAAGTTGTACGTCTAAAAAAACTATTTATATAAATTCAAGAATTTCCATGGCAAAAGTTGACGTAATAGACTATATTATTGTTCATGAATTTTCACACTTGGCTCAGATGAATCATTCAAAGGATTTTTATAATCTTGTAGAAGAAATATTGCCTGACTTTAGAAAAAGTGAAAAATGGCTTAAAGAAAATTCCTACAAACTTACATTGTAATTTTTATATTTTTAATAAAGTAATAATCGTATTATGGAGGAGGATTACAGATTGAAAAAAGAAAAAATAAATTTGGACAAAGTAATAGATTTTAAAAAATGGCAAACTCTTCAAGACAATTTATCCTTAGTCACAAACATGGCTATTATAACAGTTGATTATAAGGGAAATCCCATAAGTAAACATAGCAAATGTTCTAAGTTTTGTGAATCTGTAAGAAATCATCCTCAAATGGTGAAGTATTGTCAAAAATGTGACTCTAGAGGTGGACTAGAAGCTGTTAGATCAAATGAACCTTATATTTATCTATGTCACTACAATATAGTAGATGTGGCAGTGCCTATAATTATTGATGGAAGATATATGGGAGCAATAATGGCAGGTCAAGTTAAGTTAAGTGATAATTCTACTGAAGATATGGAAAAAATAGTAGACACTTCTAACAACTCAGTGTCTATTGAAGTTTTAGAAGAATTTAAGGAGTATTATGAACAGCTACCTTTACTTACTTATAAAGAAGTACAAAATATTGCTAATATGTTGTCTTCTTTATGTAATTATTTAGTGGAAGAAGCATTAGATAAAAATTTAATTTTAGAGATGTATAAAAAATCTATAGGTAATAATAAAGAATTAGATGAAGATTTTTTCCAAGGTTACAGTGTAGATAATATTGAGAAACTAAAAAAAGGAATATCTAATGCTGTTATTGATGCTTATGTCTCACAGTATGAATGCGATAAAAGGTTAGTTCAACTTTAAAACCAGCTATTGATTATATATACAAAAATAAAAGTGAAAATATTACTGTGGAAGGTATGGCGAAAATTTGTCATATAAGCCAAAGTTACTTTAGTAGATTATTTTCAAAGGAAATGGGAGATAGTTTTTCTAATTATATATCAAAATTGAAAATTAATTGGGCTAAAGAACTTTTGGAAGACAGTGATATGAGTGTAAGTCAAGTAAGTGATGAACTTGGATTTAATGAACCTGGTTATTTTATTAAGATTTTTAAAAAATATGAAGGAGTAACACCTTCTGTTTATAGGAAATATTATAAAAACACGTAAAAATCAATGATAGCACAAGAAGTTTTGTATGCAAGTTTCATTTATAAATAAAAGATTAACAATTTAATGAAAATATAAAGAAAGCTATAAATATAAAAGAGCTCATCTCTTTTTATTTGTAGCTTTTTTAAATTAATAAATTTGTATAAACAATAGTAAAAAACAAGTTTTTTCTCATGAAGAGCAATAAATTTTTATCTTTGAAAAATGGTTAAGTACTTAACGAAAAGTAGAAATAGTATAATTTTATTATTTTAGTTAATAAAATTACGATTATAAATTGTAATTTTATGACATGTAAGCCTCATGATTAAAAAGGAAAACGGTATTATAATTAAAATATAAAATTTCAACAAAATAAAACTAAAATAGATGGGAGTAATTAAAAGATGAGAAAAGCATTAATATGTCCAACAAAATATGTTCAAGGTGAAGATGAATTATTAAATTTAGGTTATTTCGTAAAAACTTTTGGAAAATCAGCTCTACTTATAGCACATCCAGATGATGTAAATCGTGTAAAAGATAAGTTAGATAAAACTTGTGAGAAGTTTAATATTACTTTTGTAGAAAGTGGATTTACAGGAGAGTGCTCAAGACAAGAAGTAGCAAGATTACAAGAAGTAGCAAGAGAAAATAAGTGTGATTGTACAATAGGTCTTGGTGGAGGTAAAGCAATAGATACTGCAAAATGTGTGGCTGAAGGTGAAGCTTTAATAATAGTTCCAACAATAGCAGCAACAGATGCACCTACTAGTCACTCAGCAGTACTATACACTCCAGATGGATCTTTTGATGATTACGCATATTTTAAGCAAAGCCCAAGTGTTGTACTAATAGATACAACTGTAATAGCTAAAGCACCTACTAGATTTTTAGTATCTGGCATGGGTGATGCCTTATCAACTTATTTTGAGGCTAGAGCAACAAGAGAATCATACTCAAATGTAAATGCTGGTCTTCCTTGTGGAGCAAGAGAAAACTTAACAGCTCCAGCAAAAGGTACTAATACTGCTTTTGCTCTTGCAAAATTATGTTATGAAACTTTACTTGCTGATGGACCTAAGGCAAAGGTATCTTGTGATTGTAATTTAGTTACTCCTGCTCTTGAAAATATAATAGAAGCAAACATACTTTTATCAGGACTTGGTTTTGAAAGTGGAGGACTTGCAGCAGCTCACGCTATACATGACGGTCTTACTATATTAGAAGGAACTCATAAGTATTTCCATGGTGAAAAAGTTGCATTTGGTACTTTAGCTCAGTTAGTGCTAGAAAATGCATCTGAAGAAGAAATAAATCAAGTATTAGACTTCTGTGTGGAAGTTGGTTTACCAGTTTGTTTAGAAGATATAGGGGTAAATGAAATAAGCGAAGAAGAATTAATGGAAGTTGCAGCAAAATCTTGTATACCAGAAGAATCAGTACATTCTATGCCACAGCCTATAAGCGTAGAAGCTGTGGCAGCTGCAATTATTACTGCTGATAGACTTGGAAAAAACTATAAAAATAATAAATAGGATGTAAAAAATTATAAATATAAGTACTTTATAAAATAGGTACTTATATTTATATAATTTATAGTATTTTAAATTTAAAATATGACTTATGAGGTGGAATAAATGAAAAAAATCATAAATAAACCAGAAAATGTTGTTATGGAAATGTGTAACGGAATAGCCCTAGCTCATCCTGAGTTAGAGTTCGTTAAAAAGTATAAAATAATAAAGAAAAAAGAAATAAATAAAAATAAAGTAAGCTTAATAAGTGGTGGAGGTAGTGGACACGAGCCAGCACATGCAGGCTTTATAGGAAAAGGAATGTTAGATGCAGCCATATGCGGAGACGTATTTGCATCACCTTCTCAAATTCAAGTTTATCAAGGAATAAAAGCTACTGCCAGTGAAAAAGGTACTTTACTTATAATAAAAAACTACAGTGGAGATATGATGAATTTCAAAAATGCTGCTCATTTAGCAAATGAAGATAAAATAACTGTAGATTATGTAAAAGTAGATGACGATATAGCAGTGGAAGATAGCTTATATACAGTAGGAAGACGTGGTGTTGCAGGAACTGTGTTTGTTCATAAAATTGCAGGTGCAGCAGCAGAAAAAGGTATGTCATTAGAAGAAGTAAAAACAGTAGCACAAAAGGCAGCGGACAATGTTAGAAGTTTAGGATTTGGACTGACTTCTTGTACTGTACCAGCAAAAGGAACTCCAACATTTGAAATAGCAAAAGACGAAATGGAATTTGGTGTTGGTATACATGGTGAGCCAGGTATAAAAAGAGAAAAAATTACTACAGCAGATAAATTAGCTAGTAGAATAGTGGACGCTTTATCAAATGATATGAAATTAAATGAAAATGATGAAATAGCTTTATTAATAAATGGATTTGGAGGAACACCTTTACAAGAATTATATTTATTTAATAATTCTGTTACTGGCGAATTATCAAAGAAAAATATAAAAATAAACAGAACTTTTGTAGGAAACTATATGACAAGCATAGATATGGCAGGAGCATCTGTGTCTATAATGAAGCTTGATGAAGAGTTAAAAGAATTATTATCATGTGAAAGTGATACTCCAGCATTTAAGGTAAGTGGGCCAGTTGATTCTGTAAAATATTCTTCTATAGAAGTATCTGATGAGCTTGCACTTACATCTTTTGAAGTTGAATCAAAAGAAGAAATGGCATGCATAGTAGATGAAAAAATAACGCTAGATAATATGATATATATAGTGGATAAAATGAGTGAAGTAATAATAGAAAACGAAGTGCCATTTTGTGAGCTAGACTCTTTTGCAGGTGACGGTGACTTTGGTATGAGTGTTGCAAAAGGATTTAAGCAATTAAAAAGAGAGTGGAAGGAAATATTATTACAAGATAATTTAACTATAAGCAAGTTTTTAGATGACTGTTCTATGATTATAATGGAGCACTGTGGAGGAGCGTCAGGTCCTATATGGGGATCTGCTTTTAGAGCAGCTTCTAGAGAAGTAGGAAATAAAAAAGAGTTAAATATAGAGGATTTTGCAAATATGATGCAAGGTGCAGTTAAAGGAATTCAAGCTACAGGGGAAAGATCATTTGGACGTGGAGCAGTTGTGGGAGATAAGACTCTTATAGATGCTTTAGTTCCTTGTGCAGATACTTGGACTGAAAGTGCAAAGAAAAATCATACTTTAAAAGAATCTTTTGAGTTTGGTGCAAAAGCTGCTGTAGATGGTGCAAAATCTACAGAAGAAATAGTAGCACGTATGGGACGTGCAGGAACAGTTGGAGAGAGAAGTTTAGGTCATCCAGACGCAGGAGCATACGGACTTGGCGTAATATTTACAGAAGTATATAATTGCATAAAGTAGTATAATAAGTAAAAGAGTATTAAAATGATTATTTTAATACTCTTAAAACATATCTAGATGAGGGAAAAATAATGAAGTGTAAAGAATTTTATTTTAAAGGAAAAGAAGATTTAAATATACATGTTTATAAATATACAAGTGAAAGTGTAAAACCAAAAGCAGTGATACAAATAGCTCATGGTATGTCAGAAACAGCAATTAGATATAAAGAATTTGCACAAAAACTAACTGAAAATGGTTATGTTGTTTATATAAATGATCATAGAGGTCATGGTATAACAGCTAAAACTATGGACAATGTGGGATATTTAGCTGAAAAAGAGGGATTTACATGTTTAGTAGAAGATATGAATATTCTTACAAACATAATTAAAGAAGAAAATCCTGATTTGCCAATATATTTATTTGGACATAGTATGGGTTCTTTTGCTAGTCAAAGATATATAATGGAATATGGTAACAATTTAGCAGGCTTAATACTATCTGGATCAAACGGTAAACACGGTAAAATTTTAAAAGTAGCAGAATTAATATCAAAATTTGAAATAAAAAAACATGGAAGAAGACATAGAAGTAAAAAGCTGGACAATTTAATATTTGGTGGAAACAATAAAGGATTTAAACCATCTAAAACTGATTTTGATTGGTTAAGTAGAGATCAAAAAGAAGTACAACAGTATATAGATGATCCTTTCTGTGGTGTATTATTTACTTGTGGATTTTTCTATGACTTTATAAAAGGACTGCAAGAAGTGGAAGACAAAGATAATCTAAATAAAGTTCCTTTAGATTTACCTATTTATATAATGTCTGGAGATAAAGACCCAGTTGGTAAAAATGGAAAAGGTGTTCTTAGACTTAAAGATAGATATGTGAATTTAGGTGTTAAAAAGGTTTCATGGAAGTTATACGAAGGTGGTAGACATGAAATGTTAAATGAAATAAATAAAGAAGAAGTTATTAATGATATAATTTCTTGGCTTGATGAAAGAGAAAAAGAATGTGTTAATGATTAAAATAATATAAATAAAGTGGGATCAGAAATGATACCCACTTTATTTTGTTATATTACTTCAATAAGAAGCTTTATAAAAAATATAGATAAAACTACAATCATAATAGGTTTTACAATTTTAACTCCCTTATCTGAAAATAGATTAGTGCCAACATAATTTCCTGCAATTCCAAATAAACCTGCAATAAGGCCTACGCTAAACATTACTTTTCCATTTAAAAGAAAAACGCATAAACTAGTTATATTTGTAGTTAAATTAATAACTTTAGTAATACCTGCGGACTCATTTAAAGTCATATGAGCAAAACTAGTTAAAGCTATCATTAAAAAAGTTCCAGTACCAGGACCATAAAAACCATCGTAAAAACCTATAAACAAAGCAACAACCATGCCTACAATCAAAGTTTTCTTATATGAAAAATCATTATCATATTCTTTTTTATTTCTCTCCAAGCTTTTATTAAAAATAACATATAAGCCTGTTATAGGTAAAATAATAAGCATAATTAACCTGAAAATTTTATCATCAATTAATAAGGCTGTTTTTGCACCCATCATAGATCCAATTAAGGCACAAACAGCACAGTACAAGGCTGTTTTCAAATTAATATATCCTTTTTTGGCAAACCTATATGTAGCTAGGGAAGTTCCCATGGCTGAGCTTAATTTGTTTGTTCCAATTGCCATGTGAACAGGTAAACCAGACATCATGTAAGCAGGAAGTGAAATAAATCCTCCGCCACCAGCAATTGAATCAACAAATCCACCAAGAAAGACAAGGGGACAAACGATTAGATAAATAGTAAGTGATTCCAATATGTATTCCTCCAATTAGTAATTTACTTTTGTATTTAATTATAATTATAGTTTATAAATTTGATAATAGAAAGCAGAGCATTTAATATTGTATACAAAATATAAGAATGAAAAATGTAATATTAAAATTATGATTTATTGGAATTAAAAAAACTATTACAAAAATGTTGCGTAAATATGATATCTGTTATATATTATATATAACAGATAGAAAAACTATAAAATATATAAAGAGGGAGATAAAATGTTAAAAATAATAAATTTAACTAAATCATATAAAAATAAAAAGGCCATAGAGAATATATCTATGGAAGTTAAAGAAGGAGAAATATTTGGTTTTATAGGTCACAATGGGGCTGGTAAAACTACTACAATAAAATCCATAGTTGGAATACACAACTTTGAAGAAGGAGATGTATTAATTAATTCAAAATCTATAAAAAAATATCCAATAGAATGTAAAAAAGAAATAGCATATATTCCTGATAATCCAGATTTATATGAGTCACTTACTGGAATAGGGTATTTAAATTTTATTGCAGATATATTTAAAGTAGAGAAAAAAGAAAGAGAAGAAAAAATAAAATATTACTCAAAGGAATTTGAAATAGACAAGGCCTTAGGAGATTTAATTTCATCTTATTCTCATGGAATGAAACAAAAGTTAGCTATTATATCGGCATTGATGCACAGTCCTAAAATATTAATATTAGATGAACCTTTTGTAGGACTAGATCCTAAAGCCGCATTTACTTTAAAAGAAATTATGAAGGAATTTTGTAACAATGGTGGGTGCATATTTTTCTCTACACATGTATTAGAAGTAGCAGAAAAAATTTGTGATAAAATTGCCATAATTAAAGATGGAAAATTAGTAACTTATGGAGAAACTGAAAAAGTTAAAGGCGATAAATCCCTTGAGAATATATTTATGGAGATGATTAATAATGAGCAATTTAGCTTTGTTAATGAAAAATAGTTTAATAAATGAAAGTGGAATTAATAAATTAAAATATGCTGATAAAAATGAGAAAATAAAAGCAATATGTATGGTTTTGATAATAGTGTTTACTGTGATTATGTTAAGTGTTTATGGTTTTGCAGCATGTTTTTATTTATCAGATTTTTTAGTTAAAATAAATCAAATGGAACTACTTCTTATTTTAGGGATTATAGGATGTACCATGGCAACATTTTTTACTTCAATATATAAAGCATCTTCATATCTTTTTCAAAGCAAAGATTATGAAATGTTGACAAGTTTACCAATAAAGCAATCTAGCATATTAAGTAGTAAAATTATAATGCTAGTTATTAATAATTATTTATTTGCGCTACCATGTTTACTTATACCTGGAATAGTATATTTTATAAAAGTTAATACTGGAGTACTATACTTTCCATTTTTAATAATATTAATTTTGACAACACCCTTAATACCAACAGTAATTTCATCAGTTATAGCATTTGTAATTACGAATATTTCATCAAGAAGTAAGAAAAATAATTTACTATCAATAATATTAAACTTATTATTAGTTGCTATAGTTTTACTTTTATCTTTTAATCTACAAAATGTTATGATGAACATTATCCAAAATAGTAGCTCTATTATTGAAGCTACACAAAAATTTTATATGCCTGCTTATTATTTTGTAGATGCATTAAAAAACGATAACATAGGATCTTTATTAATATTTGTATTAATTTCCATAGTTCCAACAGTTTTGTTTATATATTTATTTGCAAATAATTTTAACAATATAAATAGCAAATTAAGTGAAACTTACAAAGCTAATAATTATAAATTTAAAGATCTAAAATTATCAAAGCCTGTAATAGCTTTATTAAAAAAAGAATTTAAAAGATATTTTTCATCAACAGTATATGTAATGAATACTTTTGTAGGAATGATAATGTTAGTCATATTTACTGTTGCAATAGTTGTAATAGGATATGATAAAATTGCTCAAATATTAGAGATAGCTGTAGTAAAAGAGATGATTGCACTTCAAATTATAGGAATAACATTATTTTGTATAATAATGACTAATACAGCTTGTGTTTCAATTTCTTTAGAGGGTAAAAACTTGTGGATTTTAAAATCATCTCCAATTAAAGAAATAGATATCTTTAAAAGCAAGATTTTATTAAATATTATTTTAACTATACCCATATCTATAATTTGTTTTATGGTTTTATCATTTAGATTGGGATTTGATATGATGTCTACAGTTTTAGTAATACTTACAATTATAATGATTTCAATCTTTAGTGCCACACTTGGAATATTTATTAATTTACTTTATCCCAAAATGGATTTTACAAGCGATGTAGCTGTTGTAAAAAGAGGAGCAAGTGTAATAATAAGTATGATTTCTAATATAATATTTATAGCCATAATTTGTGGACTAGGATATATCTTAAGTATAAGTAACATTAATACATTTTTAATATTTGGTAATATAATTACGATTATAAGTATTTTCATTATATATATATTATTAAAAAATAAAGGAACAAAAATATTTAGAAGTTTGTAGTAAATATATAAAATAAATATAAAATATTATATTAGAGTTGATAAATATGTGCATTAGTGCAATTTATCCACTCTATTTTTTTACATATTAAGAAATTATAGTTATATAAACTCGTTTAGAAAATGTAAAAAATACATTTTTGAGCAAGGTGGTTGCTTAAAATTTCATAGCGGCTATGCAGTGGTTAAGAGACACAAATAACTTGCAAACTAAGAAATTTATACATGAAATATAGTTGACAAAGTAAACTAAATTCTATATTATATAAAATATAGTTAACAAAGTAAACTATATTTTAAAGAGGTGAAAAAATGGATAATTTTGATTGGATAGATATGACAGTGAAAATGAATGAAGTAAGACTATTTAGCAGAACGTTAGTACATCGTTATACTCCAGCACTTGAAAGAACTAACCAAGAATACGATTTATTGTCTCAACTTCTAAAGAATGAAGAAGGTATGACGCCTATCAAACTTAGCAAAGCAATGTGCTTAAATAAAACAATTGTAAGCAGATTAATAGATAGTTTAAGTAAAAATGGATATATAACTAAAAAACCAGATATAAATGACAAAAGAAGCTATTATGTTTGTATTTCAGAGGTTGGAAAAAAAGAGTTACAAAAAATATATGAATTTTATTTATCACCAATATATAAGTTACGTAAGAAATTAGGTGATGAAGAATTTTTTAAATTGATTTCATCTATTGAAAAAGCAAATAAGATAATGAATGAAGAATAGGAGAGTGAAGAATGAGTTTTTATCAGGCTATGCAACTAGGTGCATCACAACTAAAACCTTTGATAAAAGAAGAATCAGATAAAAAACTAAAACAAAAATATATAGGGGCATTTATAACTAAAAATATTTTATGTATGCTATTTTGTATTTTAGTTGTGTCTTCCTTTAGTAATATTTTTGGAAAAGAAAATAGTATAGTAGGTGTTGTAACAGTAATATTAATACTAACTTTTAGATTTGCAAATTTAGATTTTAAGGTAAAACAGTCAGCGATTACTTTAATTGGAATTTTCTTAATATATGCAATTAGTCCTTACTTATCAAATATATCAAATCCAATATTAGGATTTATTATAAACTTTACGTCAATAATAACTATAGTAATATTAACTTGTCATAACATGATATATGCAAATCATATAGTGCTAATATTATCATATTTTCTTTTATATGGTAATGATGTTAGTAGTATAGAAGTATATTTATCTCGTGTTATTGGATTATTATTCGGTGGTATAATTGTGGCTTCAATATTTTATACTAAACATAAAAAATCAAAAAAAGAATATGATAATACTATTTTAGATGTTATAAAAGGTTTTGATATAAACACAGAGAAAAGTAGATGGCAGTTAAAACTTGCTCTTGGAGTTAATACTGCTGTACTAATAGGAGAAATTTTTCATTTTCCTAAGACAATGTGGATAGCTTTTGCATGTATGTCAGTAATTCACCAAACAACTAAGGAAAAATTAAACCTACGCTGTAAAAATAGAATAGTATTTGCAATTGTTGGCTCCATTGCCTTTTTTGTTATTTATAGAGTATTTCCAGAAAATCTTAGAACTATGATGCCACTTATGGCTGGAGTAATGGTTGGTTTTTGTGCTACTTATGAATGGCAAACAGTAGTAAATAGTTTTTCTGCATTACCATCTGCAGTTTTAACACTAGGTTTAGCAGATGCTATTACATTTCGTATAGTAAGTAATGTTTTTGGATCGCTATATAGTAAATTATTTGACTGTTTATATGACAAAGTAATTAATCATATAGACAATAGATTTAATAATGAAGACGAGGATGAACTTGAACAAATTGAAGTAAACATATAGATATTAAAAAGTCGACGAAAACTTATTCGTCGACTTTTTACGTAGTTGTATAATCTATTACATATTAAAAGCAATAATTAATATAACTATAAGTATTATGAAAGGAGAAATAAATAATATTTTTCCTTTGGTGTTTCCTATATTTACAGTCCATCCAACACCAAATCTTTTTTGTACAAATAAAGACGGATCATTAGGATTATTATAAAAAGTACCTAATAACCAGTTATTATCATCATCATCTACAGAGTAAACAGCAGTTTTAGATTTACTAGGTGATTTATAATATAAATACATTTGATATATTGCAGCTAAAATTAATGATATTGTACAAGTCCACATTACAAAAACATTAACTCCACTTGCATTAGCAGTAGCAATTAATATAGTAATAAATAAAACTTGACAAGATAAATTTACTACGAAAAAAGTAAGTGCAATTTGCTTTAAGTAATTTAAATGAAGTTTTTTACTTTCTGCAATGTCATCTGTATTTAATTTGCCTCTAGTTTTCAGAGAGTATATAGCGCTAATACATATAATAATTCCAATACCAACACTCATAATTATGGGACCTATTACAGATATAAATGATTTTTCTGAAAAAGCATCAGGTTCACCAGTTATACCCCAATGAGAAGGTATAATGTCAGGCATAGAATTATATTGAGTAATAGTATAAATCCCCATTAGCACAGTGACAACTACAGGAATTATAAATAATATGGAATATTTTTTTATAATTCTATTTTTTTCATTAATAAAATCTGTGTCTAATACTAGACGAGTTTTCTCTAATTCTAAATCTTTTATTTCTATTGACAATTCTTTTTTCAAAGCTTTTACTTTGTTATGGATATACACAAATACAGCAAACTGATATAAACAAAAAGCTAAAATGGGAAAAATAGAAGAAAGTTCATAAGCTTTAAAAACATAAATACATACTAATGTAATTATTGCAAATACAATAAATCCTATGGTAACAAGGAATTTAAATTTCTTGTCTAATGCTTTAAAATCATACTTAGTAAAATAATCACTATTTAAACTAACTCCATAAAACTGTCTTTTTCCACTTAAAGCTTGAGTGAAATATATCATAATATACAATAAAAATAATGTTGGGAGATTTATAATAACTGCCATGGTACTATTCATAATTTTTCACCTCATAATCATCAAAGAATTTATTACTAAAATCTATAAATTCCTCTTTGGATATACCTAAAAGGTAACTCTGTGCAGTTAAAAGTTCAAGCATAGATTTTATTTTTTCTGTATTTTCTTCCTTTTTAGGTAATGGCAATGTATTTACCATAGCACCTTTTCTTCTATCAACATTAATATAGCCTTCATCTTTAAGTAAATTATAAGATTTATTTACTGTATGAAGGTTTACTCCAATTTCTTCAGCCATATTTCTAACAGAAGGTAGAGATTCATTTATTTTTAAATCGCCACAGGCAATAGACTTAATAATTTCCTCGTTAATTTGTGTATATATGGGAACATCACTGTTAAAATCCAAATTTAATATCATTTTATCACTCCAAACTATAATATATATGTTATATATATTATATAACATAAAACAAATGTATTACAACTAAATTCAAAATAAAATTTGACTATTTAGGTATATGGATATATAATAATTACATTAAATAACGGAGGTGATCAGGTAAAGTGAGAAAATAATCTTATTCAAAATATATAGTTTAATAGGTTTTTTAGAGTGTTTACAAATACTCTATTTATTGAGCCTAGACTACTTTAAATTGAGGATAAGATTAATACTAAAGTACTCTAATTACCTGAAACACAAGCTAAACATAGCTTTATTTCTGTGTGTCAATACTTAGAAGAACAATTATGTCTTTCTTGATTTAAGGTAGAAAATACTTTAATTTGAGGAAGATTTTTTTATGTAATCATATGTGAATTAATTTTCCTTATGATAGGAGATGATTGTCATATCACAAATAAATATTAATAATTTGAGTTTTCAATATGATACACATGGAGAAGATATATTCAAAAATGTATCATTTAGTATAGATACTGATTGGAAACTAGGTTTAATTGGTCGAAATGGTAGAGGAAAAACAACTTTTTTAAAACTTCTAATGGGTGAGTATGAATATAGTGGAATAATTAGTAGTACGGTCAAGTTTGAATATTTCCCAATTAAAGGTGGTAACAAAAATGATACGGCCTTGGAAGTTGTAAGAAACTCTATAGCTCCATTTTCTAAATATGAAGAAGATATGGAAAAGTATTGTAATTTACCAGATAAACTAGATATTTACGGAGAAATTTTAGAAAAATATATTTATAATGATGGATATATTATAAACGAATTAATTGAAAAGGAAGTAAACTTGATTGGCTTAGATAAAAGTATACTTACTAGAAACTTTGCTACATTAAGTTCAGGTGAGCAGACGAAGCTACTTTTAGTAGGTTTATTTTTAAGAAAAAATCATTTTTTATTAATAGATGAGCCAACAAATCATTTAGATGTAGACGGAAGAGAAATTGTAGCAAAATACTTAGCAAGTAAAAAAGGATTTATAGTAGTATCTCATGACAGAGCTTTTTTAGATATAGTAGCTGATCATATACTTTCTATTAACAAAGCAAATATAGAAATACAAAAAGGCAATTTTTCAACTTATCAATTTAATAAAGATAGAGAAGATGAATTTGAGAAAGCTCAAAATGAAAAGCTACAAAAAGATATACAAAGATTACAAAAGACAGCAAAACAAAAATCAAATTGGTCTTATGAAATTGAATCAAAAAAGAAGGGTAATGGTCCTTGTGATAGAGGCTTTATAGGACATAAATCATCAAAAATGATGAAAAGAGCCAAGTGCATTGAAATAAGACAAAATAAGGCTATAGAAGAAAAATCAAAACTACTAAAGAATTTAGATATGGCTGAAAAGTTGGATTTATCCAAATCGAAGTCATCAAATATAGATGTATTAGAAGTTCATAACTTAAAAGTTAACTATGGAGATAAAGACATATTTAAGGATGTAAGTTTTAATATAAAACCTGAGGAAAGAGTTTGGTTATGTGGTAAAAATGGGTCTGGCAAATCAAGTATTATTAAATTAATAATGGGTGAAGATATTCCTCATGATGGATATGTGAAAAAAGTAGATGATATATCATATATTTCTCAAGATACATCTTATTTGAAAGGTAATCTAAATGATTTTGCAAAATCTTTAGATATAGATGTAGAATCTATTAAAAGAACTTTAGTAAAATTAGGATTTAATAATATTCAATTTGAAAAAGATATTAATGAGTGGAGCGAGGGACAAAAGAAAAAACTACTTATAAGCAAAAGCTTATGTGAAAAAGCAGAGTTATATATTTGGGATGAACCACTAAACTTTATAGATGTTATTTCTCGTATGCAAATAGAAGAGTTAATACTTAGTGAAAATCCAACAATTTTGTTTGTAGAGCATGACACTTCCTTTGGAGAAAAAATAGCAACAAAGATAGTAAACATATAAATTTATAAATAAAAGAAAGGCATGTTTAATAAAATATGCCTTTTTTATTTATAACTATAATATTAAAATAAAATTTATTTAAAGTAAGGGAATTAAAGAACCTAAATCAGTAAGTTTTTCTTTTTTAAGAGAAAGTATTTTTTTATTTCGACTATAAACAAAGTTTTTTATCTCTTTAAAATTTGGATGGTTTTCTAAGTTTCCAAAGAAAACAATAGTATCATCACTTATTAAGCCGCTACATCCACCAATAAAACCATAGTTTAATTCAAATAAATCTATATGCCCCTTATCGATTAATAGACAATCAATATTATGCTTAATAACTTCCTTATAAATTCCTTCATCAGAAGTGATAATTGAATTTTCGTCAACTATACATGTGGAACACTTACAATATCCCTGTTTGACATTAATTTTTTCCATGTTATTTTTCTCTATATAATGCAGTAGGATACTATCTGTATATTTAAAATTATGAATTACTTTATTTCCTAACATAACAATATTATACTGAATATTATTAGGATATTTATTACCAATAGGTAAGTTACCCTTAATTACATTAAAACCTAAAGGAGTTAAATTTTCATAGTAATAATCATAAACATTTGGAGCTACTAAAATATTATTATCATTCAACTTAATAACACATATATCAGGGTGACAACTTATGGCATTATAAGTTTCTTCACATTTTGCACTTTTAATTACATTTATATTAAGTTTATTTAGATTATTAATAATATCTTCATCTGCTCTATTATCAATTAATGCTAAACATATTTTCTTATTTGGAATAAATGATGATTTTATAAATTTCATTATGAACTCTCCTTGTTTTTTTCTAATTATAATATAAAACAAATAAAAAAAATAATCCATTAAATATTGGTTAATGGATTATTTTGAAAAATTAAACTATGTAGCTTTATTTATACATTTTATCTTCATTATCTAAAATTTTGTCAGCATCTATTTTTCTGTCAATAGCTATTTTTATAGCATCTTCAATTGTTTTTCCGGAAGCCATTAAACTTGTTGTATTGTAATTAATCTTATCTAATGTTCCGAAGCAAAATTTGCATCCTGTTGTGAAACAAAGAAGAGTGAAGTGACCATCATATTTTTCTTTTGAAATATAATCTGCTACGGCTATTGCATGACTTAAATCCATGTGATCCATATTACTTACAAATTTAATATCATTCTTTGAAACTATACTTTTTTCTTTTTTATCATCTAGCTTTATTAATACTTCTACTTGATTTAGTTCTTTTATAAAAACGCCTTTTGTAGTACTGTCATCGTTTTTATATAATACTCTATCTCCAAAATTCATAAAAACACCCCCCTATAAATATTATAGTAGAAAATTATATAAAATACATAAATCATAAAAAGAAATAATAAAAAAACTATGCATGTAAAATGCATAGTTTTTTTATTATTTGAACTCAACGTTATTGTTTTGTAATGTAGTTTTAAATCCTTGTAAGAAAGATTTATATCCTTCTTCTTTCTTTTTACCAAGTGGATTATCATTTTCTAAAGCATCATATGTCTCTCTACAGTAACTTGATGATGATGAGGAAATATTTTGACCTATATATTCTATAGCTGCATTTACTCCTGCATCATATATTTGACTTTTTACAGCTTCTGACAACTCTAAGTATTCAGGATAAGTATCATTTGAATTATTATTAGAAGAATTATTGTTGTTACTATTATTATTACTGTTACTATTATTGTTGCTGTTATTATTGTTATTGCTATTATTACTATTATCAACAACTGGTTTGTTCGTTTCTGGTTTTGTAACATTTTCAGTTGTATCATTTACAACTTTATCACTGCTTGACGGTTTTTCTATTGAAGTTATTATTTTAGAAATAAATGAATCATTGTAAGCATTTTTATAAATATTTGCAATAGTATATTCTTTTATTGTTGTCATTTTAACTTCGTTTTCAAAATCATCATCTTTTGATGTAGAAGAAGTTGATAATTTATCTTTATAGTATATGTAGAAATCGTTAATGTCGTAGTATTTCTTAGTAGCATTTAAAGTAGCTTTATAAAGTCTAGCTGAAATCTCATGCATTCCATTACTATCTAAAGTAACGTCTTGAGAATTTCCACTTTGATTCCCATATTTTTCAAAACATGATTTGACAACGTCAAGGCTTCCATCTTGTGTACTAGAATAAGATTTTAATAGCTCTACTAATGCTTCTTTATCTTCCTTAGAAGTGATTTCTTTTACAATAGTTTCAAACTCCTTTTGTAAATATTCATCAGAATAGTTTTCTGTTGAATAAAATGCATCTTTATAAGTTTTTGCGCTGTACTCAACACTTCCATCTAAAGCTGTAGTATCTTCAGTCATTACAAATTCCTCATCTTTAGATTTATTACATCCAACTAAAAAAGCTAATGGAAGACTTAGAGCAATTATAAGACTAAGTATTTTTTTATTCATATTTCTCTCCTTTTATTTAAACAAAGAATTTAATAATAAATATTTAAAAATTTATTATAGTAGATATTCTATCATATTTTGTCAATTTAGAATACTATTTGTAGGAATAATTAAGAAAAACCATGGTTAGCACACGTATAAAATGTAATAAAATTAAATTAGGAAGAAAAATTTATGACTAAAGGGGGAAAGTATTTATGGAAAATATATGTATATTAAATTTCAATAATACTTATAAAAATCAAGACTTTTACAAAAATAAGAATTACAAAATAGTTGATTTAAGTGACTTAAAAAATGTTAGTAGATATTGTGACGAAAGGTCTCTAGAAATGATACGGGAAAAAATTAGTAAATTTTATGATTCAAAGATAAAATTTATTGATTCTGGCAATTATCATTATGTTACCTATTTATTATTGGAAAAAATTAAGCAACCATTTATTTTAGTTTTATTTGACCATCATACAGATATGCAACCTTCATTTTTTAAGGAGTTAATGTCTTGTGGTTGTTGGGTAAAAAAAACATTGGATAAAAATGAATATATTCAAAAAGTGATAATCATTGGAGCAAGGGAAAAACAAATTAATTTAATTGAGGAAAAATATAGAGATAAAATAATTTGTTTTAGTGAGGAGTTTATTGAAGAAGAGTATAACTGGGAGGCGTTTTCACAAAAATATATTAATTATCCCATATATATTTCCATTGATAAAGATATTATAAATCCTAAAGAAGCTAAAACTGATTGGGACCAAGGAAATCTTACATTAAATGAATTAAAGGAAATTTATATAGGGATATGTAAAAAACATGAAATAATAGGCATTGATATTTGCGGTGATTCTTCTTATGATAGTGAACTATTATTCAATAATTACAATAAAATAAATAATAAAAGCAATAAAGAGATATTACATATAATAGAAGAAGAGCTTATCGATGAATTAGAAGTAAACGTATAGATAAAGGGCTAAATATATTAAATTTATTAATATATTTAGCTTTTTTTCGTATATATATTAATAAAAATGATAATGATTATTTATTGACAATGATTCTCAATGATGATAAACTTATATTACAAAAATGATTCAGGGAGAGAGGAAATACTATGATAAGAAAAGGTCAATTAGTAAAGAATACAGCAATTACTTTAGCAATAATATCAGTATTTGGAAGTACGTTAACTCCGGTAAGTGCTGCAGAGATAATGAAAAATTCTACGGCAATTACTCAATATGTAGAAGGAACATATGATATAAGCGTTAAGTTAAGAAAAACAAATTCTTCTACAGAAAATTCAATGGCTAATAAATATTTAAAGTCTTCTAAAATAGAAGTATCAAAAGGAAAGATGTACATGACAATGACATTTGAGGGAGATGAACAATATAAAATAGCTACATTGTTACAAAAGGTACAACCGGTTATTAATGGTAAGGAAGTAACAGGCGTAAAAACTACTAATAATAGTTCTGAAAATACAAAAACTATTAAATTTGAAATAAACTCATTGGAAGATAAAATAAGTCTTAATTTAGAAATGAATATAGGATTTGTAATTACAGCATCTTGTGATGTTGAGATGGGAAAAATAAATATACCTACAGTTCCTGATGATGATGCAGTTACTTCACCAACTCCAAGTGTGCCAGATGAAGGTGAAAATGATAAGGAAGATATCAAAGAAAATGAAAAAAATCTAGAAACTGTACTAAAACATGAAACACAAGATAAAGATTCATCAGCAAATAGATATTTACAATCAAGTAAATTAAAAACAGTAGGAAATAAAAAGTATATGGTGATGAATTTTAATAATGGTAATATGTTCACTGCAATGAAAGCTTCAGTAAATGGAAAAGAAGTTGATACTAAGTTTGAATATGATGAAAAAAGTGATATAGCAACAGTAGAATTTGAAGTATCTTCATTAGAAGATAAAATGTTATTAACTTTCACATACAACACTCCAATAGGAAGTATGACACATTCAGCTAGAATCCAATCTAAAATAGCAGGAACTGAAGATGGAGGAGAAACAACTCCACCAAATGATAATGAAGAAGATAAAGATAATAACGGATCAGGTTCAAATAACGGATTAGGAAGTGGATCAGATAATGGGACAGGAAATGGTTCGAATAATAATTCAGGAAGTGGATCTAACTCAAACTCATCTAATTCAAGCAATACATATAAAAATGGGTATTATCAATTAAAAAATATTCTTCACTGTGATAATGCCGTAGGATATCAAATGGTAAGAAATTTATTAAGTGAAACTACTAATATGGAAGTTGAAAATGGAAAGACATATGTAACATTAAGAATGTCATCATATAGCTTAATGGGTGATATTACTATGAAGGTTAATAATAAAACAGCTAAGTTTACTAAAAATGTAATAAATAATGATACAGTTGAATTTACAGTAGAAGTGCCAAATTTAAATGCAAAAATAACAATGGGTATGTTTGTAACAGCAATGAATAAAACAGTAGACTTTGGAGTTTCTTTTGATAAAAGTACAGTTAAGTTTATAAGTTCAAATGAAGAGCCGACAATTCCAGGTTCAAATGGTTCAAGTACAAATAATAGTGGGAATACTAACTCGTCATCAAATAATTCAAATAGTGGTTCAAATAATACAGTAGTAGAAAATAACGCTGCAAAAGGTAAGTTATATACTATAAAAAATGAAATAGTATCAGATAGTGCAACTGGTAGAGAAATGGCTAGAAAATACTTAAATTCTACTACAAAAATAGAAGAAATTAATGGAAAAATGTATGCAACTTTAACATTTACAGGTGTTGATTTAATGAGTAATCACAAAATTTACGTAAATGGAAGTTTAGTAAATTATACTGTAACTGCTAGTAGCTCAAGTTCAAAATCGATAAGATTTGCAATACCTGATATAAATGCAGATATTAAAGTTCAAGTTTATGTAATTCCAATGAACTCAACAGTAACATTTGGAGTTAAATTATTAGAAGATACATTAACATTTGTAAAAGATTTTGATGTGAAAGATGGAAATCTTCCACAAACAGGTAGTGCTTTTGGTAGTGAAATTTTATTAGGACTTGGTGGATTATTAACTGCAAGTGGAGCGCTACTTAGAAGAAAAAGAAAGTAGGACAAAATAAATGAAAAAAATTAAGAATATATTTCTTGTAGCCATATTTTCAATAATTATGAGTACTCAAGTTTTAGTATCAAATGCAGCTGAGCTTAAGGAACTAGAAAGTGGAATTTATGAAATAAGTAATGATGTTTACCATGAACAAGAAATTGGGATGAATATGGCTAGACAATATTTAGATGAAAATATGACGTTAGAAAAAAGAGAAGGCAAATGGTATTATACAATAAAATTCAGTGGCACTAATTATATGAACAACCATAGAATATGTTTAAATGGAAAAGAAATTGAGGCTGAAGCAATAAATGAAAATGCAGATAAAAATACAGTAGAATTTAAATTTGAAACAGACTCTATAACTCCTAAATTAAGTACAAAAATATATGTGGATGCCATGGAAAGAGATGTGGAGTTTGATATAATTCCAAAGAAAGACACTTTAAAATTAGTAAAAGCCGTAGAAGAGCCAAAAGAAGAAGTTAAAGCAGAAAGTACAAAAAAAGAAAATAAAGAAAATTCGAAAGAAGTAAGAGAAGATTCTTCAAATAAAACAATTTTTATAGGTGTTGGAGTAGTATTAGCAGTAATAATTATAGTATTAGTTTTAAGAAAATTAAAAAAATAGTTTATGAAAAATAAAATTTCAAAACTTTTAATTTCTATGGGCCTATTAATTATAATAGGCTCTTTAACTCTAACTGCTTACTCCAAATATATTGATAAAAAGGCTTTAACTTCTTTTGAAAAAAAAATAGAAAGTCAACAAAATGAAAATAAAAAGGTAAAACCAAAAATAAATCCTGGAGATGAAATTGGAATTATAGAAATAGAATCTGTAAATTTAAAAAATGTAATAGTAGAGTCTACGGATGATAAATATTTAAATCATCATGTAACTCATTTTGAAGAAAGTGTAATGCCAGGGGAAGATGGTAATTTTGCACTAGCTGGTCATAGTAGTACTTATTATTACAATCAAGTATTTAATGAAGTTCACAAGGTTAAAGTTGGAGACAAAATAAAAATAACAACAATAGATGATGAATTTATTTATACAATAACTGAAACGAGAGTTGTTGAGTCAGATGAAATAGGTGTGTTAGATCAAGATATGACTAAGAAAGAAATTACATTAGTAACTTGTACTAGTGGTGGGATACAAAGGTTTATAGTAAAAGGTGAAATAAAATAGAAGAAATTATAAAAGAAATTATTGTTATGTAAAAGAGAGGGAAGAAAAAGATGAGCTTAAAGAAGAAAATAGTTGGATTACTTTCAGTGGCAACTTTAGCTTTAATGGTTGGTTGCTCAAGTAATGAAAGTAATGAAAATAAAGTTACAAATAGCAGTGATAAAAAGGTAGTAGTTGCAACATCAGTTGCTGTAACAGAAATTTTAGATAAATTAGGTGTTGAAGTAAGTGGTGTTCCAACTACTTCCTATGAATTACCGAAAAGTGTAAAAAATGCAACGAAAGTTGGTAATCCTATGAGCCCAGATTTAGAAATAATAAAATCTCTAAATCCAACTTGTGTGGTTTCTGTAGATACATTAGGATCTGACTTTGAAAAGAAATTTACAGAAAATAATATACCAAGTAAGTTTGTTAATTTAAGTAATGTTGACGGACTAAAAAAAACAATTCTAGAATTAGGTAAAGAATTTGATAAAAAAGAAAAAGCCGATGAAATAATAGAAGAATTAGAAAAAAAAGAAAAAGAATTAACTTTAAATAATAAAAAAAATGATGAAGAAGTTCTTATATTATTTGGAGCACCTGGATCTGTAATGGTTTCAACGGATTTATCTTACGTAGGTAATTTAGTGAAAATCGCTGGTGGTAACAATATTTTTGAAAGTGAAACTTCATCTTTCATGCAAGTGAATATGGAAGAAATAATTAAAAGAAATCCTGACAAAATTCTTATAATGACACACGCTGTTCCTGAGGAAGCAAAGAAAACTGTTGAAGAAGAGTTTGCTAAAGAAAGTTGGAAACAATTAGATGCTATAAAAAACAATAAAGTGTATTATCTTGAAAACGGATATTTTGGAATGAGTGCAAACTTAAAAGTTATAGAAGCACTAGATAAGATGGGAGTTATCTTAAATGAGTAATAAAAGTTTAGACAGGAAAAAAACATTATATATAGTTGCTTCAGTAATATTTTTATTTATTGTATCTCTAGTATCAATGAAATTAGGTTCTTTAGACATATCTTATGGTGAGTTAATAAAAGGTATCTTTATAAATTCAAATGAAGGTAATATGTCAATTATAAGAGAATTGAGATTTCCTAGAATTATTATTGCCGTATTAGTTGGTGGAAACTTGGCCATATGTGGTGTGCTTTTACAAGTTGTTGTAAAAAATCCTTTAGCAGACCCAGGTATAACAGGAATTTCTGCAGGAGCATCATTAGTTGCAGTGTTAATAATGGTACTTTTTCCAGGACTTAGTAATTTAAAACCTATATTAGCTTTTTGTGGAGGATTAATTTCAGCATTATTAGTATTCTCCATAGCTTATGACAAAGGATTTTCACCTCTTAGAATAATTTTAGCAGGGGTTGCTATAAATGCCATGCTTTCTGCCATGTCATCTATACTAACAACTGTAAATTCAACGGGAATATCATCAGTTACAAATTGGTTAAATGGTAGCTTGGCAACAGTAACATGGTCAGATGCAAAAATGTTAGTTATTTATTCTTTAATAGGTGTATTAATATCATTTACTTTAAGGCAAACTTGCAATTTAATGAGTCTTGGAGATAAAACAGCAAAGAGTTTAGGTGTGAACATTAATAAACAAAGAGTAATAATATCAGCTGTTGCTGTATTTTTAGCAAGTATAAGTACAGGTGTAGCAGGAATTATATCTTTTGTAGGATTAATAGTACCACATATAGGAAGGTTTTTAATAGGGTCAGATCACAAATATCTAATACCTTTTTCTTTCACCATGGGAGCTATACTACTTTTAATAGCTGATACAGTGGGAAGATGTTTATTTGTACCTTACGAAATACCAGTTGGTCTTGTTATGTCAGTAATAGGTGGGCCATTCTTTATATTCTTATTAAGAAGGAGTATGAAAAAATGTTAAGAGGAGAGAATATAAGCTTTTCTTATAATAAAGACAAAGCTTTCATAGAAAATTTAAATATAAATATTCCAAAAGGGAAAATAACTACTATTTTAGGTCCAAATGGAAGTGGTAAATCCACATTGCTTAGTATTTTATCAACTTACAACAAGGCATCAAAAGGAAATGTTTATTTAGAAGATAAAAATTTGAAGAATTTAAAAACGAAAGAAATTGCAAGGCTTATTGCCACTGTTCATCAACACAATGAATCACCAACTGATTTAGATGTGGAGGCTTTAGTTAGTTATGGTAGAGTTCCTCATAATAAACATTGTAAGGACAAAAATGAGGACGAAAAAATAATAGATTGGGCAATTAAGTCAACGAATTTAGAGGATATAAAAGATAACAAAGTTATGAGTTTATCTGGTGGTCAAAGACAACGAGCTTTCATAGCTATGGCTCTAGCACAAAAGACAGACGTACTACTTCTTGATGAGCCTACAACTTATCTTGATATTTATCATCAAATTGAAATACTTGAACTTGTGAAAAAATTAAATGAAGATCATAAAATAACAATAATTATGGTTCTTCATGATATAAATCAAGCAATAAAATACAGTGATAATATTGTGATTATGAAAGATGGAAAAATAATAGAAGAAGGAAACCCGCAAAAAGTTATAAATGAAAATACAATAAAATCTGTTTACAATGTAGAAGGCGTAATTTGCAATATAGACAAAGAAGAAATGTATTTTGTTCCAACAAAAGCATGTTAGGAGGGATAGAAATGAATATAGCAAAAAAAGCGTTATTTTTAACAGTAGGTATGATTTCTTTAATACTTGGTATTATAGGCATATTTTTACCAGTATTACCTACAACGCCATTATTATTATTAACATCTTACTGTTTATTAAAGAGTAGCGATAAATTAAACGAAAAATTTATGAAAACTAAAATATATGAAAAATATGTAAAGAAATTCCAAGAACAAGGTGGAATGACTTTAAGAGCAAAACTTACTTTAACTATACCTGTATCATTACTATTATTGTTTATGTTTATAACTATTGATAGTTTTGTGATGAGAATAATTATTGTTATCATGTGGCTAGCTAAAGTTATAGTATTTACAAAAATGAAGACAATCAAAGTGGAGGCAAACAATGTTTAATAAAAGATTACTATCAATATGTGATAGTTCAAAAAAATGGATTGGACTTACAGTTTTAATGAACTGGATTTCTATAATCTGTAATATAGCATTAATTGTATTTATAGGGACTACTGTAGACAAATTAATAAATGGAAATTTAAATTTAAATATGATGAGTACATCTATATTTATAATAGGAATGTTAGGAATAAGATTTGTAGCAAATTTCTTATCTACTAAATTTTCTCTTCACTCATCAAGTGAAGTTAAAAAAACTTTAAGAAGTACAATATATGAAAAATTATTAAGTTTAGGAGTAAATTATACAAATACCATATCTACATCTTCTACGGTTCAAATAGCAGTAGACGGTGTGGAACAGTTAGAAATTTATTTTGGTAGATTTATGCCACAATTATTTTACTCTTTAGTGGCACCATTAACTTTATTTGCAGCAATGAGTTTTATAAGTTTCAAAACAGCAATAGTACTTTTAATCTGTGTACCTTTAATACCTATTACAATAATGATAGTTATGAAAATAGCTAAGAAATTACTTAGTAAGTACTGGGGTGTTTATACTGACTTAGGAGATTCATTCTTAGAAAATCTTCAAGGACTTACAACCTTAAAAATATTTGATATTGATGAAGATAAAAATAAAGAGATGAATAATAATGCAGAGCATTTTAGAAAAATAACTATGAAAGTTTTATCAATGCAATTAAATTCCATAATAGTAATGGATATAATAGCTTTTGGTGGATCTGCTCTTGGTATACTTATAGCAATATTTGAATTTAGAGCAGGTGTATTAAGTGCAGGAGATGTTTTAATAATAATACTTTTATCTGCAGAATTTTTCATACCAATGAGACTTTTAGGATCGTTCTTCCATGTAGCTATGAACGGTATATCTGCCAGTGAAAGAATGTTTAAATTATTAGATACAGAAGTAGAAGAAATAAAAGATTTAGATGAAGAAAAAATAAACAAGTTAAATAACATAAATATAGAATTAAAAAATGTTGATTTTAGTTATGATAAAGAAAGAAAAGTCTTAGAAGAGATAAATATAGAAATGAAAAATAATAAAATGATTGCTTTAGTTGGAGAAAGTGGATGTGGTAAAAGTACAATTACCAACTTACTTCTAAAGCAACATAAAGTTGATAGTGGAGAAATTCTATTAAATGGAGTTAACATAAATGAAATACCATTTGATGTATTAACTAAAAAAGTTGGATTTATAAATCATAGTGCTTATGTATTTAATGGAAGTATAGAAGATAACATAAGAATGGGTAAAAACAATGCAACTAATGAAGAAATATATGATGCACTTAAAAAAGCAAATTTATACGATTTTGTAACGAGCTTACCAGATAAATTAAAAACTAATGTGGGCGAAGGTGGTTCCCTTTTATCAGGGGGACAAAAACAAAGATTAGCTTTAGCTAGAACAATAATAACAGATCCTGAAATATATATATTTGACGAAGCAACTTCTAACATAGATGTAGAAAGTGAAGAAAAAGTTTGGGAAAGTATTTATAAACTAGCTAAAAATAAAACTGTAATAGTTATATCACATAGACTTGCTAATGTTATAAATGCAGACATGATTTATGTACTAGATAAAGGAAACATAGTTGAAAGTGGAAAACATAAAGAATTATTAATGATAAAAGGTAAATACAATGAATTAGTAACTCATCAACAAAACCTAGAAAATATATATAAAATAGATAATGAAACGAAGGAGGTGGCAGTAAATGAATAATAGAGAATCAGGGTTTAAAATAATGACAAGACTAATAAAAATATTAAAACCACTAGCACCTATAATGATGATTACCATATCATTTGGTGTACTTGGATTTTTAGCAGCCATTGCAATAACATCATTTGGAATGATAGCAACTGCCACTGCTTTAAACATAGATATGGGAGTTTCTTTCAAAACTTGTATGATTATAATAATAGCATGTGGAGTACTGAGAGGAATACTTAGATATATAGAACAATACTCAGGACATTTTATAGCATTTAACATACTTGCCATACTTAGAGATAAAGTTTTCAAAGCACTTAGAAAATTATCACCTGCAAAGCTTGAAAGTAAAGAAAAAGGAAATTTAATTTCTGTAATAACAAGTGATATAGAATTATTAGAAGTTTTTTATGCTCATACAGTGGCACCAATAGCCATAGCCATAATTACTTCAATAATAATGAGTATAATACTTTGGAATATTAATCCTATTTATGGCGCTACATCAGCTGTCTTTTACATAATAGTAGGATATTTAATACCTGTTATATCTTCTAAATTTGGAAAAGATGCAGGGGTAGAATATAGAGAAGAATTCGCAAAAACAAACTCACATTTATTAGAATCTTTAAAAGGTATAAAAGAAATATTATTATTTGATGAAGGAAAAAATAGATTAAATCAAATAAATGAAAAGAGTGATATATTAGATGAAAAAATGGGTGGAATTAAAAAGCATGAAGGAATAATCAGAGCTTTTACAGATGTAACTATAATGATTGCCATACTTACATTCTTATTTATAAGTATAAAATTATATAATGAAGGAACTGTTAACATAGGTGAAGGTCTAGTTGCCATAGTTGTCCTTTCAAGCTCATTTGGGCCAGTTGTTGCTTTAAGTAACTTATCAAATAACTTACTTCAAACTTTTGCTTGTGCAGGACGATTATTTGATATATTAGATGAAGTACCAGCAGTACAGGAAGTTGATGGAGACATGAAGTTAAGTTCTTCTCACATAAATGTGAAAAATGTAAACTTTGCTTATAAAGGTAGAGATGAAAACTTATTAAAAGATATAAACTTAGATATAAAGCCAGGAGATAAAATAGGTATTCTTGGTGAAAGTGGATGTGGTAAGTCTACATTCTTAAAATTATTAATGAGGTTTTGGGATGTTAATGAAGGTAGCATATATTTAGATAATAAAAACCTTAAAAATATGCCAACTAAAACCCTTAGAAGATCTCAGTCTTTAGTTACACAAGAGACTTTCTTATTTAATGATAGTATAGAAAATAATATAAAAATAGGTAAAAAAGATGCCAGTGAAGGAGAAGTAATAGCAGCTTGTAAAAAAGCATCTATTCATGAGTTTATAATCACCCTACCACAAGGTTACAAAACTAATGCAGGTGAACTTGGATCGAACTTTTCATCTGGAGAAAAACAAAGAATAGGAATAGCTAGAGCTTTCTTACATGATGCAGATATATTAATACTAGACGAGCCAACAAGTAATTTAGATACTTTAAATGAAGCTGAAATTTTAAAGTCAATAAATAATGAATGTAAAGATAAGTCCATAGTAATGGTTTCTCATAGAAAATCAAGTGTATCAATTTGTGATAAAAAGGTTTATGTGAAAAACAATACGCTAAATTTAGCTTAAGAAGGTAACACAATGGGAAGAATAGAAAAAGAGAAAAAAACAATAAATATTATGATAAATATTTATTGTAAGAAAAAACATAAAAATAAAGATGGTCTGTGTGAAGAATGTAAAGAGCTATTAGAATATGCTCATAAAAGACTGGACTTTTGTAAATTTGGTGAGGAAAAAAGCTTTTGTAGTAAGTGTCCCATACATTGCTACAAAAAAGATATGAAAGCAAAAGTTAAAGGTGTTATGAAATTTTCAGGACCGAGACTTATAATTTACAGTCCAATTCAATTTATAAAACATATATTCGAATAATAAAAATAAAGCCTGCTTTTTAGCAGGTTTTTCTTTTTTTAAAGCTTAGTTGCTTTAACGAAGCAAATTTTTTATATAAAAAAATGTTTAATCTGGAAGAACTTTGCTATAATTTAGATAGATAGTTAACAAATAATTCTAAAGGCATAAGGGGGAAAGTAACTATGTCATACAATATAGCAGTTGCAGGTAAAGGTGGTACAGGGAAAACAAGTTTAACAGGAATACTTATTGATTATCTTACTAAAGAAAAAAAGGGTGAAACTTTAGTAGTAGACGCAGATGCAAACTCTAATATAAATGATGTATTAGGAATGGAATTAAGTGGTACAATAGGAGAAATAAAAGAAAAAGCAAACCTAATGGAGCAAAAAAGAGAACAATATCCAGGGGGAATGACTAAATCTCAATATTTAGAATATGAATTAAATTCTATTGTTGAAGAGGGAAATGGATATGATTTACTTGTAATGGGTAGATCAGAAGGTGAAGGTTGTTATTGTTTTGTCAATTCAATCTTAAAAAGACAAATTCAATTAATGTCTAATCACTATGATTATGTAGTTATGGACAATGAAGCTGGTATGGAACATTTAAGTAGAAAAACACTTAGAGAAATAGATGATCTATTATTAATAAGTGACTGTTCAGCTAGAAGTATAGAAGCTGTTGCAAGAATAAGAGATTTAGCTAAAGAAATGGGAATAAGAGTTGGGAGAACATCTTTAATAGTAAATAAAGCACCTAATGGAGAGTTAAATGATGGTGTAAAGAGAGAAATTGAAAGATTTGATTTAGATTTACTTGGAGTAGTTCCTATGGACGAAATGATATTTGAATACGACTGTAATAGAAAACCATTAGTTGAATTACCAGAGACTTCTAAAGCTAGAGTAGCCATGAAAGAAATTTTTGAAAAACTAAATGTTTAATATAAAAAAACAGTATAAATTTATTTTATACTGTTTTTTTATTTAATATTATAATTTATTAGTTCTAAAAATAAGTTTTTAGTTATAACTAGTTGCAAAATGAATTATATTTACATATAATTAAATCATATAATTTATTTAAGGAGGATATTAAAATGAAAACTTGTTGTTGCTGTTGTTTGAAAAACTTAAAAATTTCAAAAAAAACAGCATACCTGTGTTTATTTTAATATTTAATCATAAGTCATAATGTAAATAATTAATAATACTAAACTGCAGGTGTATCTGGAGTTTTTCTTTTTGTAGAAAAGCTTCATATGCTTGCAGTTTTTTAATTTAGGGAGGATCTATTATGGATATAAAACTGTATAACACATTAAGCAGAAATGTAGAAAAATTTATACCTATTGAAGAAAAGAAAGTTAAAATGTATACTTGTGGACCAACGGTATACAACTATGCCCACATAGGGAATTTAAGAACTTATATATTTGAAGATGTATTAAAAAGAACTCTTAAATACAATGGATATGAAGTTAATCATGTAATGAATATAACAGATGTGGGGCATTTACAATCAGATGGAGATACTGGTGAAGATAAAATGGAAATGGGTGCTAAAAGAGAAAATAAAAGTGTGCTAGATATAGCAAGATTTTATGAAGGTGAGTTTCTAAAAGACTTACAACTTTTAAATATTCAAGTAGCAAATCATATTCCTAGAGCAACTGATCATGTAAAAGAAATGATAGGGTTAATAGAAAAGTTGGAAAAAAGGGGATACACATATATAGCTAATAATAATGTATATTTTTCTATTGATAAATTTAAAGATTATAACAAACTGGCCAATTTAAGCTTAGAAGAAATGAACGCTGGAAATCGAGTGGAAGTAGATATTTATAAAAAAAATCCTCTTGATTTTGTTTTATGGTTTACTAATTCAAAATATGATAATCATATATTACAGTGGGACTCTCCATGGGGGGGAGGATTTCCAGGTTGGCATGTTGAATGTTCAGCAATGGCAATAAAATACTTAGGGGAGGATATGGATATTCATTGTGGAGGAATAGATCATATACCAGTACATCACACAAATGAAATCGCACAATCTGAAGGAGCACTTGGACACAAATGGGTAAATTACTGGTTACATGGTGAGTTTTTAATTCTTGATAAAGGAAAAATGTCAAAATCGAGCGGATCATTTATTACATTAAATAATTTAATAGAAAATAATGTGGACCCATTAGTATATAGATATTATGTTTTACAATCAAAATACAGAAAACCATTAGTATTTAGTTATGATAGATTAAAAGATGCATCTAATTCTTTTGAAATATTGAAAAATAAAGTAACATTAATAAATGGAAATATTAATGATGAAATGTTAACAAATGAAAATATAATAGAAGAATATAAAAATAGATTTTTAAAATATATAAATGATGATTTAAATATAGCAAATGGTTTTACTTTGCTTCATGAGGTAATAAAAAGTGAAAAATTAAATAATAAAGAAAAGAAAATAATAATAGATGATTTTGATAAAGTATTTGGTTTAAAATTAAATGAATTAAGTGATGACAAAGAAAAGCTTAATAAAGATTTTGTTAACAAGATTAATTTATTAATAGAACAAAGAGAAGCTTCTAGAAAAAATAAAGACTATAAAAAGTCTGATGAGATTAGAGATTATTTATTAGAAAATAATATTGAAATAATGGATAATAAAGATAAGACAACTTGGAAAATAAGAATATAATTATAAAAATAAAAGTCCTATTAACTAGATATAATCTAGAATAGGACTTTTTTTATAATTTTTTCGCACACTCAGGACATATGCCTGTAAACTCCAAGTTATGACTAGTGATGGTAAAGCCTGTTTCATCACATAAATCATTTTCAAATTTTTTTAAAGGGCAACAATTTACTAATACAACTTTATTGCATAAAGAACATATTAATTGATGTTTATGTTCTCTATTATTAATTTGAAAATATGTTTTTCCATCATTGCTCAATTGTTTTAATAAAATATTTTTTTCAGTTAGAGCATTTAATGCCCTATAAACAGTAGATAGATTTATATTAACTTCCTTTGAAGCTTGTTCTAATATATCTTCAGATGTAAGAGGGCTGTCAGCGTTATTTAATACAGAAAGTATTATCATTCTTTTTTTAGTAGTTTTTAAATTAGCTGCTTTTAAAATATTATCTTCATTATTCATGCTTTTCACATCCTTAAAAAATAAAAAATAATATGTTTATTATAGTAATACTAAGAAAAGGATAAACTTATTATATGACTTTGTCAATAAAATATAAATGCATATGATTTGCACTTGACTAATATATATATAAGTAGTATTATTTATTTATCGATGCAAATGAGAGGTGTTATCATTTAAAAATAACTTAATAAATATATAATTTAAAGGAGTGGAAAATAAATATGAAAAAAATAATATCCTTACTACTAGTAATACCTATGTTGTTTACAATAGGTTGTAGTAAAGAAAATAAAACTGATGAAAATTCAGATGGAAAGATAAAAATATATACTAGTATATATCCTTTGTACGATTTCGCTAAAAAAGTTGGAGGAGATAAAGTTGAGGTAACAAACTTAGTTCCGGCAGGAACAGAGCCACATGATTGGGAAATATCAACAAGTGATATTGTAAATCTAGAAAAAGCAGAGATGCTTATTTATAATGGAGCAGGTATTGAAAACTGGACGGATAAAGTTATAGATACCTTAGAAAACAAAGATATAGTATATGTAAAAACTAGTGAAGGATTAGACATACATAAGGCAGGAGAAAAAGCAAACAGTAATAAAGATGATGGACATAGCCACGGAAGTTTTGATCCTCACACATGGCTAAGTATAAAAAATGCAAAGAAGGAAATGAAAAATATCAAGGACGCATTAATAAAGCATGATTCTGAAAATACTAAGTATTATGAAAAAAATTATGAAAAATATGCTAAAAAGCTTGATGAGCTAGACAAAAAATACTCTGATACTTTAGGTCCAATTAAAAATAAAACAATTATAGTTGCTCATGAAGCTTTTGGATATTTATGTTCAGACTATAATATAAATCAAGAGGGAATAGAGGGATTAACACCTGATAGCGAACCAGACCCTGCAAGAATGAGGGAAATAATTAAATTTGCGAAAGAAAATAATGTAAAAACAATATTCTTTGAAGAACTTGTAAGCCCAAAAGTTGCTGAGACAATAGCAAAAGAAATAAATGCTAAAACAGAAGTATTAAATCCATTAGAAGGTTTAAGTGAAGAGCAAATAAATAATGGTGAAGATTATTTTAGTGTGATGGAAAAGAATTTAGAAGCATTGTATGAATCAATGAAATAATTCATACTAAATTTGGGAGGCGTATATGAAAAATATAATATCTATTGAAAATGTATCCTTTGCTTATAATAAGGAAAATGTGTTACAAGATATTATTTTATCCATAGATGAAGGAGATTTTGTGGGTATAATTGGTTGTAATGGTAGTGGGAAGAGTACACTTATGAAGCTTTTAATAGGACAGTTAAATCCATCAAAAGGAAAAATAAAATTATTTAATGAAGAATTAGATAAAAGTAATAATTTAAATAAAATAGGATATGTACCACAAATATCACTATCTAGTGGGGCAAACTTTCCAGCTACAGTAGAAGAAATTGTTATGGCAAATTTATACTCCAAAGTTGGTTTTATGAAATTTCCTAAAAAGGAACATAAACAAAAAGTAAAAGAAGCTCTAAAAATTGTTAATATGGAAGACTATTCAAAACGGTTAATAGGCAACTTATCTGGAGGTCAGCAACAAAGGGTAATGATTGCAAAAGCTTTAGTTAGTGATCCTAAAATTATAATTTTAGATGAACCAACAACAGGTATTGATGCTACTTCAGAAGAGCAACTGTATACTCTTCTTGAAAAATTAAATAAAGAGTCTAAAATAACAATAGTTATTGTTAGTCATGATTTTGCAAAAATATCTAAATATACAAGTAAAATATTTGTAGTTGAAAATAATAAGGTATCTTTAATGGGTAAGGAGAATGAGGTGTAGACATGATTTTTGAATATGATTTTATGAGGAGGGCATTTATTGTAGGAATATTACTTGCGATTATTGTACCTTGTATCGGTATTATAGTAGTCTTAAAAAGATTATCTATGATAGGAGACGCACTATCTCATTCATCTCTTGCTGGTATTGCAGCAGGCTTAGTTTTTAATATTAACCCTGTACTTGCAGCTGTAATAGCATCTTTAGCATCTGCTTTTAGTATAGAATTTATAAGAAAGAAAATGCCAAAGTACTCGGAAATGTCCATAGCAATTATTATGTCAGCTGGCGTTGGTTTAGCTGGTGTATTATCTGGATTTGTAAAAGATTCGGCTTCATTTAATAGTTTTTTATTTGGTAGTATTGTAGCAATAACGGATTTTGAATTATTTATGGTAATAGGAATAAGTTTATTAGTTATAATTGCTTTTATATTTTTATATAAAGAATTAATGTATATTGCTTTCGATGAAGAAGGAGCAAGACTTGTAGGTATACCAATAAAAACTGTTAACTTTATTTTCACTATACTAACAGCTTTTACAGTATCTATAGCTGCTAGAACAGTAGGTGCATTAATAGTTTCTTCTATGATGGTAGTACCAGTTGCTTGTGCAATGAAATTTGGAAAAAGTTATAAACATACAGTATTGCTATCAATATTGTTTGCTTTGATTTTTACAATCATAGGACTAACAATATCATATTATATAGGGTTAAAGCCTGGAGGTACTATCGTTTTAACAGGAGTTTTATTCCTTATATTGACAATAATAATTAAAAGAGATTAAAGCAAGTGAATACTTCACTTGCTTTTTATTTCCACTTGAATAGAAAAAATCTATTTACGTATTATTATGCAATTTACTTATATAATAAGAAGAAAAAAATAATAATATGTAGTAGATTTTTTGAAAAATATATGTGTTGAAAGAAATTTATGGTACAATTATAAAAAAAGGAATATGACGGAGGCAATTATGAATTCTAAAGACAGAATAGAATTATTTCTAAAATATCAAAATCAAAATATGTCCTTTGAAGATATTTCTAAAGAGTTAGAAATAAAACCTTCTACACTTAGAAGAAATTTAAATAAAAATGGATATAAATCAGAAAAAGGAATATATGTAAAATATATTGATGAGTCACAATTATCATTTGACAATGTAAAAAATACAAAAAAAAGTCCTAAAAGTAAGCAAATGACAAATGATATGAAAGAAAAAAATAAAACTAATGAAAAACCTAAAATTAAAGAAACTATAAAAACTAAAGAAAAAGTAAATAAAAAGAAATCTACTATACCTAAGAAGGATAAAAAGATAAATATATACCAAGATGACATAGATAAACTATGTGAAGTTTATGATTGGTACATAGAAGTAAAAGATAATAAAATTTTTAAACCCAAGAGAGTATCTAATAAAAAAGATATTATATTAGATATTGAAGAGGTTAGTGATGTGAAATCAGCTAATATTAGAGTTGATAAGCAGACTTGGGAAGACTTTGAAAGACTATGTAGTAACTCATCTTACAATAAGAAAGAAATTTTAACACAAGCCTTAAAAGATTTTATGAAAGCATACAAGAACCTTCTTTAAGAAAAGACCTATTAGAATGAAAATGAGGTGCAAGTATATGAATAACATTATGAAAAAATCAATTTTACTTATTCTTATATTAATAGTTTTAATAATAGGTATAAATATTGTTACAAGTGTCAAAGAAACAAAATATAGTGAATACAAAACAGGTACTATAAATAGTAGTAATGCAAAAACATTACAAATTGATAATAGTAAAATCACTAATTTATCAGATAGAACTGGAAATGATGTTACTGCTATGACTAAGATAAAAAATATCTCTAAATTGAATTTAAGTCAAATAGTATTATTTTATGATGAGCTAGATAAAAATGACAATATTATATCTCAATCTAAAACTGATATCGATATAACATTAAGTCCAAATGATATAATGCAGGTGCAATTTACAGCAAAAGATTATACTGACTCTATAGAAATTACAGGTTATACATATATAGCAGAAGACTGTAGGGTGGTTGTAAATTTAAAGGATAATGAAACAAAAACATATGAGAATAATAAGTATTTACAAAACAGTAAAAACTATGATGTAATGTCAATAAATAAAGGTAATAGCAGAGCTAAACAAGATGATTTAAATTTCACTATAGAAATTGAGAATATATCAAATAAAAATTTAGGAAATATTGTATTGAAAGTTGCAGAAATAGATAAAAATAAGGAAATAGTAAGAGTTGATCATATAATATATAATTCTATTTTAAAGCCAGAACAAAAGGATAAGATAGTAAGTTCTTTATATGATTCTAGTTATGATATTAAAATTTTAGGTTACACATATGATGATATGGAAAATAAGAGTAATGTGGATATTGATTTAATTACAAATAAAGTAAATATAGTTGAGAGTGGACAATAATAATTAGGAATATTTCAAATCTTATTTGGGGTATTCCTTTTGTTTATATAGAAGAAATAATAAGAAACAATAGGAGAAAAAAATGAAAATATTAGTAGTAGAAGATAATAAAAAGTTATTACAAACTATTGAAAAGGAACTAAAAAAACACTTTGAAGTTGAATGCTGTGAAGATGGAGAAGAAGCTCTTTATCTTATAAAACAAGGAATATATGATTTAGTTGTACTAGATTTAATGTTACCAAGTTTAGGTGGTATAGATATTCTAAAAAATATAAGAAATAATCATATAGATACACCTGTGCTTATTTTAACAGCCAAAGAAAGTCTTGATGAAAAAGTAGAAGCTTTTTCTATTGGAGCTAATGATTACTTAACAAAGCCATTTTATATGGAAGAATTAGTTGCAAGAATATATGCAATGCTTAGAACAACAGGAAAATTACAAACAAAAAATACATTGGATTTTTATGATTTGCATCTGGATTTGAGTAAAAGAAGAGTATTTTATAAAAATGAAGAAATAGAACTGCAAAACAAACAGTTTAATTTACTAGAGTACTTCTTATTAAATAAAGGAACTATTTTATTAAAGGAACAAATATATGACAGAATTTGGGGTATGGAATCGGACGCAACTATAGAAATTGTGGAAGTATATATAAGTAATTTGAGAAAAATATTAAGTAAATTTGGATATGATAAATGTATAAAAACTAAGCGTAAGGTTGGGTATATGTTTGATGATAAATAAAAAAGTCTTTAATGATACTAAAGATAAACTGATTAAAATTAATATTTTAGTAGTATCTAGCTTTTTAATTATTTTTTCTCTTTTTACATTTTTTTATTTTCAAAGCATAACTTATAATAGTATAGATGATAAGTTAAAAGAAGAATACGAATATATTAGTATGCAAGTAAACAGGAGTTCATATTTAAACCCTATAGTTTTAAATGATCCTAGGGATTTAGTATATATTTATAAAAATAATAGGCTTATATATTATACAAAAAGTGATTATTTTAATGAATATGTACCCTCAGAAGAAGGTAATGAAATAAATGCATGTTTTACTTACAAAAAAGGAAATTACACATTCAGAGAGTTATCGATAACAATAAATAATATGAAAATTAGAATAATAAGAAATATTGATTCTGAGCTTTCCTCATTAAAACAATTACTTTTTGTTATAGGAATTGGAATAGTATTTTCTATTATTATTACATATTTCGTTGCTCTATATTTGACACGAAAGGCCTTGTTACCAATAGAAAATGCTTGGCATACACAAGCTAAATTTATTCAAGACGCCTCTCATGAACTAAGAACTCCAATTACAATAGTATCATCTAAATTACAAAGTCTTTTGACTGTACCAAATAATACAATAAGTGATGAAGTGGAAACTATAGCAGATGCTATGAATGAAACTAGAAGGCTAAAAAAGATGATTAAAGATTTATTATCTCTTTCAAAAGAAGACTCTATAACAAAATTGAAAATTGAAGAAATAAATATGGTAGATTTAGTTGAAGAGATATATAGAGATTATATTGATATAGCAAATATTCAAAATAAAGTTTTAAAATACGAAAATAATCTTAAAAATCCATTGATTTTAAGCGATAGAAACAAGCTTAAACAATTATTATTAATATTTATAGATAATGCATTTAAATACACGGATACGAATGACGAGATAAGATTTACGCTAGACGAAAAAGATAATAAAATAGTTTGTTTAATACTAGATACAGGCATTGGAATTAAGGAAAGTGATTTAAAACATATTTTTGATAGATTTTTTAGAAGTGATAATGTAAGAAATCAAGATATTGATGGATCAGGAATTGGTTTATCAATTGCAAAAATGATAAGTATAAATCTTAAGTGTAAGATAAAACCTTATTCTGTAGTAAACGAAGGATCTAAATTTGAAATAATAATACCTAGAGAAATTTCTTAAATAAAGTTTTTTCCGTTATAAAGTGGTTATAAATGAAATATAATATACATATCTATTCATATAATGTTAACCTTTATTGCAAAAAATTAATATTATATAGTGATACATTAGGAGGAGAAATAATGCCAAGTATATTAAATAATTCTCAATTTTATAATAAAGTTAGAACGTCAGATAAGTTAGTAGTAATGGATTTTTTTGCAACGTGGTGTGGACCTTGTAAAATGCTAGCGCCCATATTTGAATCTTTAAGCGATGAAATGTCCGATAAAGTTGACTTTGCTAAAATTGATATTGATAGAAGTCTAGAAGTGGTAGAGGAGTATAAAATAGTTTCTGTTCCAACAATGATAATGTTTAAAAATGGAAAAGAAGTTCAAAGAATAGTAGGGTTCGTTCCAAAGGAACAAATAAAATCTAAAATAAAGGCTCATTTATAAGAGCTGTGAATTGTGGTGAATAATAATGAGGTATGATATAGCAATCGTAGGAAGTGGGCCAGCTGGCCTTTCAGCGGCAATAAACGCGAAAATTAGAAATAAAAATATAATAGTATTTGGAAATGATAATTTGAGTAACAAACTAGAGAAAGCTCCAGAAATAAACAACTATTTAGGATTTCATGAAATTAGTGGAGAAGATCTAAAAAGCAAATTTAAGCACCATATAGATAGTATGGGAATTAAAGTTTCTAATAATAAAATTACAAATATTTATGCTATGGGTGATTATTTTGCTTTAATGAGTGGTGAAAATATGTTTGAAGCTACTACAGTTATATTAGCAACAGGCGTTCAATATGGCAAACCAATTAAAGGTGAAGAAGAATATTTAGGTAGAGGTGTAGGCTATTGTGCTACTTGTGATGCTCCTTTATATAGAGAAAAAACTGTAGCTATTATAGGTTACAATAAAGAATCTGAAGAAGAAGCAAATTTTTTAAATGAAATAGCATCTAAAACATATTTTATACCAATGTATAAAAAAGAAGGACTTATGAGAGGTAATGATTTAGATACAAGTATAGAAGTTATAAATGAAAGGCCAGTTGAAATAAAAGGAGAAATGTTAGTAAATCAAGTATCATTTAAAAATAGTGCTATAGACGTAGATGGAGTTTTTGTAATAAAAGATAGTGCATCTCCAAAAACTTTAGTTCCAGGACTTGAAGTTGATGAGTCGCACGTTAAAGTTGATATAAATATGAATACTAATATTGCTGGGTGCTTTGCATGTGGAGATATAGCTGGTAAACCTTATTCTTATATTAAATCAGCTGGGCAAGGTCAAATAGCAGCAATTAATGCAGTGTCATATATAGATCAATTAAAAGTAAAAGAAAAAAATATTAAATAAAATTTTCAGAGTTAATATTAATGATTTTTAATTCAAAAGTCATAATATATTAACTCTTTTTTATTGCAGAAATAAATATTAAGTTAATATTATAGCTTTGTGTAAATATTTATTATATAAAAAATAATAAAAAAGTACTTGATAAAACTAGTTAAGTGTACTATTATTTAGTTAAGTAAGTACTTAAATAAAAAGAGGTATCCATGGAAACTTTAGTAAAGGTATTTAAAGCGCTAAGTGATGAAACTAGATTGAAGATTTTAATGATTATATCTAGTAAAGTTATGTGCCAAAAAGGCATATCAAAGCATTTGCAGATTTCAGACTCAGCAGTTTCTCAGCATATTAAAATATTAAAAGAGGCAAATATTTTAACAGGATATAAAGAAGGATATTATGTTTTTTATAAAATTAATGAAGAAGTTTTTAATGAATGTATATCTTTTATGAAGTTTATAAATGATGATGATCAAAATTTTATACATATGACAAATATTGAAACTAGTAAAAACTGTTGTGGAAATACCTGTAAAGGGAAGTCAAAATGTTGTAGGAAAAGGGAGAATTTAAAATGAAAATTTGTATACCAGTAGTAGAAAATAAAGGAATGGAAAGTACTCCATATAATCACTTTGGGTCAGCTCCAAAATTTTTAGTTGTTAACTTAGATGGAGAAGAAGTAGAGGTAATAGATAATGGTGATTTAAATCACGAACACGGAAAATGTCAACCAATGAAAGCTTTAGCTAACAAAGCTGTAGATGTTGTTATAGTAAGAGGAATAGGTGCTGGAGCAATATCTAAATTAAATAGTATGGGAACAAAAGTATTTAGAGGTGTTGAAGGAAACGTAAAAGAAAACCTTGAATTATTAAAAGAAAATAAATTAGTTGAGTTTACTGCAAATAATGGTTGCAATCACCATGATTGTGGAAATCACTAAAAAACAAAAAACATCTTGAAGCAATATTAGCTTCAAGATGTTTTTACTTATTACTCTATATTATTGATATTTTTTTTACATTCCTCGATTTTGTCTGAAAATGCATTTAAAGTTTCTTCAAGTTGGCTAATATTAACATCAGAAATATCGTAGTTTAAAAATAAATTTTCCACATCTGTTGTTAAAGAAGTTATTGCATTATTCAAGTTTAAAAAATTATTAAAATTATCAAGTTTTTTAGCTTTTTTAAATTTACTTAAATCTTTTTGTATAAATGAAACTATTTCAATTTCATTATCAAATATACCCTTACCCAGTGGGTAAGGCTCAATTCTTTGCAAGAAATATTGATTCTTATGATTTATATTGTATGTATATGTAATATCTAAATCATCAATTTTAAATTTAATAAAATATAAATATCCTCTAACACGGGTTATTTTAGTAGCTCCAATTTGTCTAAGTAGTATTTCAATAGAATCGCCTTTTGTACTATAAGTATCTATGATTTTCATTATATCACCATCCTAGTTAATATTTTAATAATAAATATATGGTTGAAATAAAAACTGTCAGTAACATGACTGGGAAGCCAAGTTTAAAGTATTTTTTAAAAGAAATATCATACCCATGCTTCTCACCAATATTTGCTAAGACCACATTGGCTGAAGCACCTATTAATGTTCCGTTTCCACCAAGACAAGCACCTAAAGACGTTGCCCACCAAAGTGGCATAACATCCATTCCTTGAGATTGCATAGTAAGTATTAATGGAATTAAAGTGGCTACAAATGGTATATTGTCAAGGAAAGAAGATATTATAGCTGAAATCCATAATATAAGACACATTGTGTATGTAGTATTTCCTTTTGTTAAATTTATTAAAAACTGTGCAAGGTTATCTATAACACCTGACTCAGAAAGTCCACCTACAACTATAAATAAACCTATGAAAAATAATATTGTACTCCACTCAACACTACTTATTATCTCATTTGTATCTTGTTTTCCTATGATAAGCATAACACATGCCCCAGACAAAGCAATCATAGAAGATTCTATATTTAAACTACTATGAAAAATAAATCCAAGCAAGATTAAAAATAAAACACAGATACTTTTATAAAGTAGAGGTCTGTCTTGTATAGCCTTTTCCTCATCTAAAGAAGTAATACATGCCTCGTTTGCCATATTTGAAATGTCTTTTTTATATATGAACTTAAAACATATAATTACAGCAAATAAAATAACTACAACAACAGGTCCAACATTAATAATAAAATCAGAAAAACTTAAATTTGCCGCACTACCAATCATTATATTTGGAGGGTCTCCTATTAAAGTAGATGTACCTCCAACATTAGAAGCAATTATTTCTGTCATAAGAAATGGAATTGGGTTAACATTAAGAATCTGACATATTACAATGGTCATAGGGCCTACTAATAATACAGTTGTTACGTTATCTAACAATGCAGATAATACAGCTGTAATAACAATAAAGTAAATCATTATTTTCCAAGGATTTCCTTTAGACTTCTTTGCTGAATAAATAGCAATATATTCGAATAAACCTGAATTTTTAACTATTGATACTACAATCATCATACCCATAAGTACCCCAATAGTATTAAAGTCTATATGTGAAATAGCTTTCTCTAAAGTTAAAACATTGGTAATTATCATAAGGACAGCACCACTAATAGCAGCCACAGTTCTATCTATTTTTTCTGTTACAATAAATAGTATTACTGCTGCAAAGATTAAAACTGATATAATTTGATTACTCATAAAATCACCTCCATAGTCATTGAATAATTAGAAAGACTAGCCACAATATTAATATTAGCATATATTTCCAAAAAGGTAATGGTAAAACGGATTTTTCATTGTTAATATATTAATTAAAGAGAAAATAAAAAAGTACTATGACAATGCCTTCGCTTTATATAAAGGTATTTAAAATTATAATAATAAACTTGTATTAAGGAAGTAAATTAGGATATAATTATTAACAAACACAAGTTCGTATATAGGAGATGAAATATGTATAAAAAACCTATAGAAATATTGGAAAAGTATTTTGGATACAAAGAATTTAGAAAAGGTCAAGAAGAGATAATTAATTCCATACTAAATAAAAAAGATGTGGTAGCTATAATGCCAACAGGTGGTGGAAAGTCATTATGTTACCAAATTCCAGCACTTATATTAGATGGTATTACCATAGTTATATCGCCACTAATATCATTAATGAAAGATCAAGTAGATACTTTAAATTCAATGAATATTAAATCATCATATATAAATAGTTCTTTATCAGACAATAAAATAAAAAATATATTAAATGGTGTATATAATGATGAATATAAGATTATATATGTTGCCCCAGAAAGGTTAGATAATTATGATTTTATAAATGTTATAAAAAGAGCAAATATAAGTCAAATTGCAGTAGATGAGGCTCACTGTATTTCACAATGGGGTCATGATTTTAGAAAAAGTTATACTAAAATATCAAATTTTATTTGTGATTTAGAAGAAAGACCTATAGTTACAGCTTTTACTGCAACTGCATCTACTAAAGTAAAAGAAGACATAATAAAGAATTTAAAGCTGCAAAATTACAAGGAGTATATTACAGGATTTAATAGAGATAATTTGGAAATAAACATAGTTAAAAACTGTAATAAAAAAGAATATATATTAAGTTATATGGAAAAAAATAAAGACAATAGCGGAATAGTATATGCTGCTACTAGAAAATCTGTAGAAGCAATATATGAAAGCTTAAAAAGAAGAAATTATTCTGTTGTAAAATACCATGGTGGATTGAATAATGAAGATAGACAGCACTATCAGGAGCTATTTGTAAAGGATGAAAAAAATATAATGATAGCAACAAATGCCTTTGGTATGGGGATAGATAAAAGTAATATTAGGTGGATTCTTCACTATAATATGCCACAAAGTATAGAAAACTATTATCAAGAAATAGGTAGAGCTGGAAGGGATGGAGAAAAAAGTAAATGTACGTTACTGTTTTCTCCACAAGATATTCAGACGCAAAAACTACTTATTGATTCTGGAATATCTAATATGGAAAGAAAACAAAGTCAGTATATTAAATTACAACAGATAATAGATTTAGTTTATAGTAATGATTGTTATAGGAAAAGTATTTTAAACTACTTTGGAGAAGAGTTTGAAAATAAATGTGACAATTGTAGTAATTGTTTAAATAGGGGAATTATGGTTGATAAGAGTGAGGATGCTATGAAGGTAATCTCCTGTATTGTCAGAATGAAAAGAAGCTATGGAATAAATATGATTGTGGATGTACTTAGAGGATCTAAAAATAAGAAAGTAATTAGTTTAGGTTTTAATGGTTTATCTACATATGGTATTATGAAAAACTATAAAAGTGAGGATTTAAAAATATTTATTAATACTTTAATATCTCATGGTTACTTAGATATGGTAGAAAGTGTTTCAAATAATACTTCTTTTGCAACTATAAGAATTAACAACATGTCAAAAGAAGTAATCAAGGGTAATAAAAAAGTAATGTTATATGAAATTTTTTCACAAGAAGATGAAAAAGAAGTTAATTATCTATATGAAAAATTGAAAGAGATAAGATTTGTCGTAGCTAAGAAAAATAATATTGCACCATATATGGTATTTTCTGATTCTACTTTAATGGAGATGAGCAAGAAGTATCCAATAAATAAAGAAGAAATGCTAGGTATATCTGGTGTAGGAGAAGTTAAATTTGATAAATATGGTGAGATGTTTATTGGAGAAATAATAAAATATACAGATGAAAATAATATAAAAATAAATAGTACAAAAGAAGAAAATAGTAATTTAAAACAATACGATGAATTTTTATATGTAAATAGTAATAAAGAACTATATGAGAGACTTAAAGAACTTCGAGCTTTTTATGCAAAGAAAGAAAATACTATTTTCTATAAAATACTATCTAAAAATACACTAAAAGAAATTAGTGGAAGATATCCTATAAGTGAAAAGGAATTATTAGACATTAGTGGTATAGGTTCAGTAAAATTCAAAAAATATGGTGAAGAGATTATTAAAGTTGTAAAGGAATACTTAGAAGAGAAAAATATGAATCCTCCTTGGAAAGAAAAAAAGAAGCTTAGTATAGTTATAGACGGAGAGAATCGTAAAAATAACGAAATAGCCTTAGATTTGCTCAATCAAGGGAGAGAGTTAAATGATGTAAGTTTAGAAGTTGAAGTATCTCCAGCAACTTTACTAACTTATGTTAATGACTATATTGTGGAAGGTAATACTTTAAATTTTGATTTAGAATTAAATGAATATTATAATGAAAATGAAAAAGATAAAATATTAAAAGCTATAGATGAGTGTAAAAGTCAAAGTTTAAATTTAATCAAAAAAATACTTCCATCCAACATTAAATATGAAAGTATTATGGCAGTAATAATTGAAAATAATTTAAATTTGTCAAATAAAAAGAAGGAATTATGTTAAGCATTATAGAATAAGTAATCTAATTATACTTATTGGTGGAGGCTTAATATGGAGAGATGGAAAAAACTCAATGTACTTGTAAGCTTAGGAGGTTTAGCATTTTTTATAATAAGTTTATTATTTGTTAGGTACAATCCTTTAATACTTTGCTTAGCGGCATTTGGGTTAGGTGTTGCATGGAAAGGTTTTAAGAATATTTATAAAAATGTAGATCCACCTAATAAGGAAAAAGCATCAAATCCTTATGATAAAAACATAGTAAAAAAGAAAAAAAAGAAAAGAAAAAGATAATTATTCATAAAGCCATAGTATATTATTACTATGGCTTTATATTTTTAATAAATAAGTTGAGATATAAAAAAATATATATGTATTTCTTGGGAAATATATATTACATATATAAATAAGACGTATTAAGAATAAAATTATTATATGTTTTAAATAAGGAGGTTTATATGGATGATTATATGATTGATGCAAAAGTTCAACATAAACTATGGAAAAGAGAAATGAAAAAGAAGGTATCCTTAATAAATAAGATAGCATCAAAAACGCAAAAAAAGTTTAATAGTATGTTGCCCCGAAAATACCATGAAATATTAACTAATGCAGTTAAAACCATGGTAAAAACAGTATTATTTGGATATAAGTATATTACTAAAGATCCTCTTAATCATATTTCCATAGAAGAGAGAGAAAAAATTGTTAAAAGTAAAATAGATTTCTATAAAAAAACTGCTATGGCAGAAGGTCTTGCTACAGGAGCAGGAGGTTTTATATTAGGATTGACAGATTTTCCATTACTACTTAGTATAAAGGTGAAATTATTATATGATATTGCTGCAATTTATGGGTTTGATGTGAGAGATTACAAAGAGCGATTATATATACTTAACATTATTCAGTTAGCTTTTTCCTCTCAAAGTTATAGTAAGGATGTTTATAATAAAATGGAAAAATGGGATGAGTATTCATATAATTTACCAGGGAATATTAATGATTTTGACTGGAAATCATTTCAACAAGAATATAGAGATTATTTAGACTTGGCTAAGTTGCTTCAATTAATGCCTGTTATAGGTGCAGCTGTGGGCTTCTATGTTAATGGAAAGTTGCTTGATAAATTAGGAGATGTAGCAATAAATTCTTATCGTATGAGATTAGAAGAATTTAAGTAAGTAATATAATAAAAACTTGTATAAGTTTAAGTAAAAATCGTCAAACATAGTGTTGTTAAACGATGTTTGACGATTTGATTATATAGCAATTATTTAAATTTCTTTAAGTGAAATAATTGAGTTATTAGGTAAATAATAAGTATTTTCCTTGTCATAATTACTTTTATGATAGTCAGAACCTGAATTTGATAATGTTGGTGCTATAGTAATTGAATTATCGTCAGAATCAACTATTTCTCCAACTATAGGAACTGAACTTAAATAAGTATTTACTTCAACAGGTTTTTGTAAAAAATTATTATATGAATTATTATTATCCATTATTTTCACTCCTTTTAAGTAATAAAATGTAGATATAGTAATATTATTAAATTTTTCTGACAATATATTCACTATAAAAGAAAAAATGAATTAAAGAATCTATTTGGAATAAATAAATTGATAGTAATGGCTAAAAAATAGAATGATTATAGTATAATTAAATTAAACTATTTATAAATAGGGGATGTTTATAATGCAATGATCCATAGAAGGTTTTCATGAGAGTACATATCTGGGGAAAATGAAAGATTCAAAAAATGATTTTATTTACATTGATTTTTGTATTATATTTTTTATTGTTTTTAAATATGTAAATATACCATTATTCTTAGGTTAATTGGTAATGGGGGAAGATAATGAATGATATTAGTTTGATAATTTATGCTTTATTTATACAGATAAATTTCAAGCTTTAAACAATATTAATATTAGTTTAGATAAAGGAGATTCTTTAGATATAGTAGGCTCTAATGGAGCAGGAAAATCAACGTTGTTGTTACGACTTTGTGTAAGTTTGATGCCATTGCAACAATAATAGCTATGAAGCCATTAATACTAATAATGGACGAACCTACAGCAGTTCTAGATCCAAAGGGTTAATAAATTTATTAAATAAGGAACTTATAGAAAAAGTAATTTAGGGTTGCCATTATCTATATAAAATATGGGTGATTTGAATAAGTTGAAAAATGAAGATACAACTTACGAAATTATAATATTAAAAGAGTTGAAGAATACTATTTTAATAAAAATATAAAAAAATAAAGAAATAAATTTTTGATTTATTTAATAGGAGGTAAATATGAACAGAATAAAAAATATTACATCATTGGTAGAAACAAAATTTATAAGTTTATATAATGTTAAATATTTAAATAAAAATAACGAAGAGAAAAATTGGACAGTTGCATCAAGAAAGAAAAAAGAAGTATTAGAAGGCATTTATCTTCAAAATAAAAAGGATAAAGTAGATGCAGTAATAATATGTGCATATCATAAAGAAAGTGAAAAGTTAGTTGTAATAAAAGAATTTAGGGTTCCAATAAATAAATATATTTATGAGCTGCCAGCAGGACTTGTAGATAGTGATGATGAAAATTTTGAAAGTGCTGTAATAAGAGAGTTAAAGGAAGAGACAGGTTTAGATGTAATCGAAATAAATAAAGATCTTAGTTGTAACCAAGTATATTTATCACCAGGAATGACAGATGAATCTGCAGCCTTTGTTTATTGTATATGTGAAGGTGAGATAAGCAGTGAGTTTTTAGAAGATGATGAAGATATCGAAGCAGTTTTAGTTTCAAAGGAAGAAGCAAAAGAAATAATAAAAAATAATCATACTTCTTTAGATATTAGAGTCTATTTGGCTTTACAGTCATTTTCAATTTTAGGAGAAAAAATGTTTTTATAATTCATTAAAGAATTCATAATCCCTCCATATTTTTAATATATAAAAATATGGAGGGATTATTGTGCCTTATGATAAAAAAATAGCCATTGTGTATAAAACTAAATATGGATGTACTATGAAATATGCTGGATGGTTAGCCATAAAACTAAATGCAGATTTGTACGAAATATCTGACGTTGGAAGATGGGATTTATTAAAATATAAAACAATTATATTTGGTAGCCCCATATATAATTCTAAAATATGTTTGGCAGACTATATAGAAGAAAAGTATCAGATTTTGAAAAATAAAAATATAGTTTTATTTTGTGTTAGTATGAATATGCAAAGTAGGGAAGATATAGTTGAACATAATTTTGAAGATGAAGAAATTAAAAAACAAATGAAGTTCTTTTTCTTGCAAGGTTGTATTGATTTTAATGATTTAACAAGAATAGATAAAACAAAATTCAAAAAGAGCATAAATAAAAATCAATCTTTTGAAATGATAAAATTAGAAAAATATAGGTGTATTGATAGAAGTAATAAACGAACTATAATGCCAATAATTAATTATGTTTTAGACAAAACATACTAGAAATACATACAGTCTAATGTATTATTTTATTATAAACTGATAATAATATATACGATATTGAAATTTATATTTGGAGGTAAGAAATGAAAGCATATGTAGATAAAGACTTATGTATAGGATGTGGTGTTTGTCCATCTGTATGTCCAGAAGTATTTGAAATGGGTGATGATGGTTTATCTCATGTAATAGTGGATACTGTTCCATCAGGTTCAGAAGATGATGCTAAGGATGCAGAAGAAAGCTGTCCAGTAGATGCAATAAAAGTTGAATAGTACTTATTTAAGAGTTATCAAATTTTGATAACTCTTTTTTAGTTAAAAATTTTGTTTTCTACAGTGCTTATAGGGTATAATAAAAAGTATAAAAATACTGGGGGAGATTTATGTGCTATACATATATAATTAAATGCAAAAATAATACTCTATATACAGGTTATACTACAGATATAATAAGGCGTATGGAAGAACATAAGCAAGGTATTAATTCTAAATACACTAGAGCTAATGGTTTTGATAAATTAGAGATATTTTTTGAAATTGATAATAAAAGCCAAGCTATGAAATTAGAATATTATATTAAAAAATTAAGCAAATCTAAAAAAATATGGATAATAAATAATCCGGAATTGTTTATAGATGAAGTTAAAGATAAATTTTCAATAAGAATAGGAAAAATAAATAAAAGTTGACAATTTTTATAAAAGTATTATAATGAAGTTGAAAGTAAATAAATTGCTAGGGGCGCCATTGGCTGAGAGGTTTATACCAACCCTTGTACCTGATCTGGATAATGCCAGCGTAGGAAAGCACCATGAATTTTATAACCATACAAGGGTTTTAAATTTGTTTATATTATGCTATGCCTACGGGTATAGCATTTTTTTATGCTCAGAAATTATATAACATTGAAAATAGAGGGAGTAAAGATATGAAAAATTACAAAATACCAACTTTAACAATTGCAGGCTCAGACTCATCTGGAGGGGCAGGAATACAAGCAGACTTAAAAACATTTTCAGCTATAGGAACCTATGGAATGAGTGTAAT